>JBLYYS010000245.1:0-9886 GCA_048550235.1 Acidimicrobiia bacterium
ATTTCGGACTCACCACCCGGAAGACTCCGATTCAAGCCGCCCTCCTCAGGCACCGACCCGCCCTGACCGGACCATATACCCCCAAGCCACGCCACCACTCCATACTCTTGAAAGACCCTCAACGGGTCAACCAAAGGCCGTCCACTACGGCAGTACCACCGGATCTTTCGGTGGTACGCGCTCGACCATGTCCCGGGCGACGGCAGCAGCCGCAACGAGTCTGTGGACCGGTACATCCCTCCACAACCCGCCTCAGAGCAGAGTTGCTAGTTGGCTCCCGGCAGCGGCTCGAGCACCACAACGGCGGTTTCGGTGGGCCGGCGTGATGCATAGGCATCCAGATCGGAGTCGATCTCGCTCCACCGGGCCCATAGTCGTGCCCGTTCGTCTCCACCGGCGGCTCGCCCGGTTATCTTGCGTTCACCATCGGGTAGATGGACGCTCGCTTCTGGTTGTGCCTGAAGGTTGAGCCACCACGCAGGTTCGGCTTCACCCCAACCGTTCATGGCCATCGTGACGAGGTTCGGGCCATCCTCGAAGTAGCCCAGCATCACTGATCGCTCCTGACCGCTACGCCGTCCCGTGGTCGTGAGACGCATCATTCCGTAGCTGTCGCCCTTCGGACGTCTCAGCCCGAACCGACCTCCGGTGATGCGGTACAAGCCACGGTGAACCCGCCAGGCAAGACGGATGAACCATCGTGGAGGTAGGCGCGGTTCTTTCACTTCGTCCGACATCAACACTCCTCGTTGGGTACTCAGAAGAAGGCTAGTTGGACATCGAGATGCAATCAGGAAAGAGCTCGCTACAAACTCGCTATCAGCTTGTCCACGCGCTCATCCTGAGCCTTGAACGGGTCCTTGCACATAACCGTTCGCTGAGCTTGATCATTGAGTTTTAGGTGCACCCAATCGACTGTGAAGTCGCGGCGCTTCTCTTTGGCCGCTTTGATGAACTCACCGCGCAATCGTGCCCGAGTGGTCTGCGGTGCTCTATTCATGGCGTCATCGACGGCGCGGTCGGTTACCACCCGATCAGCAAAACCACGACGCTCCAGAACGTAATACAAGCCGCGATCCCGATTCACGTCGTGATAACTGAGGTCGATCATGGCCAGTTGCGGACTCGACAGAGGCAGCTGATGACGCTCACGGAATCTCTCGATCAGGTGGTATTTCATCACCCAATCGACCTCACGGTCGAGACGGAGAGGGTCCTTCTCCAGGTTCGTCAGCAAGTGTTCCCACATCTCAACCGCCCGCTGGACGGGGGCAGGAAACCCGACGGTGCGCGAGTAGCGGAGTGCACGATCGAAGTACTCCCACTGGATGTCCAGTGCCGTCAACTCACGCCCATTGTGCAACCGGATCGGTCGTTTGCAGGTGAGGTCGTGGCTGATCTCCCTGATCGCTCGGATCGGGTTCTCCAGACTCAGATCGCGAAAGACGACGTCATCCTCCAGCATCTGGAGAATCGCTGCCACCGTGCCCACTTTCACGTAGGTGGCGTACTCCGACATGTTCGAGTCGCCGGCAATGACATGAAGACGTCGGTATCGCTCCGCATCGGCGTGCGGTTCATCACGAGTGTTGATGATCGGCCTCGATCTGGTCGTCGCCGAGGAAACCCCTTCCCATATGTGCTCGGCTCGCTGAGCGATGCTGAATGCCGGTCCCCTCGCCGTTTGCAGTAGCTTGCCTGCCCCCGAGAAGATCTGACGCGTCACGAGAAAAGGAATGAGTGTGTCAACTGTCCTCTGAAAGTCGCTCTGCCGACTGAGCAGGAAGTTCTCGTGACAGCCATATGAGTTTCCTGCCGAGTCTGTGTTGTTCTTGAAAAGGAAGATCTCCCCTTTGATCCCTTCCTCTTCGAGACGCTCCTCGGCAGAGACAACCAGCTCCTCGAGGATCCGCTCGCCGCCTTTGTCGTGCGCGATCAGGTCGTAGAGGTTGTCGCACTCCGGGGTGGCGTACTCAGGGTGCGACCCCACGTCGAGATACAGGCGTGCGCCGTTTTCCAGGAATACGTTGGAAGATCGGCCCCAACTGACGACACGCCGGAAGAGGTAGCGGGCTACCTCATCGGGACTGAGGCGCCGCTGACCACGCAGGGTGCAAGTCACCCCGTATTCGTTTTCCAGTCCGAGGATTCGGCGTTCCACGAGGCCAGCGTACCGCTAAGGCGCACGGAACGGTGAGGGTCAGTCTGCGAGTTCGTCGACGGTCAGCCGCCGGAACGTCCTCCGACCGAGGCCTTTGTCGAGCACAGCACCTTCCCACCCTTCGATGTCCCGTTCGCCGTTGAGCGCCCGGAAGGCGGATTTGGCCAGATCCAATGCAGCATCGACCGAGAGCCCATCCTCATAGCCTTCCCGCAGGTGTTCAACCAGATCGTCTGCCTGGCCGCCGATGGCACCTACTCCGTGTTCGTCCGAGAGCGTGCCGTCGTACAACACCTTGAACATGTCTGAGCCGTCCTCATGGATACCGACCACGAGAATCTCCACCTCGTACGGCTTGACTTCGTGAGTGAAGATATTTCCAAGAGTCTGCGCGAAGGCGTTCGCCAGACCGCGTACCTCAACGTCGGGACGTCCGTACATGTAGCCCTTGATATCTGCGTGCCGGATGCCGGCGACCCGTAAGCTGTCGAACTCGTTGTAACGGCCTACACCGGCGAAAGCGATCCGGTCGTAGATCTCCGAGATCTTATGCAGGGTCTTGCTCGGGTTCTCGGCTAGCAACAACGCTCCACCTTCGCACTGGACGGCGGCGATGCTCTTGCCTCTGGCGATGCCTTTGCGCGCGTACTCGGCGCGGTCCTTGACCAGTTGTTCTGGAGGTACGTAGATCGGCATGCTCATCTGACTGCCTCCAGCGCTGCGGTGGCGATCGGCTCGACGACTGCCGCCTCGAGTTCCGTATAGCCGTCCTCAGTTACCGTGACCACGGTGGGGTAGATCTCCCGCCGCGGATCGGGACCGGCCGTCGCCACATCTTGTTCCGCAGCCGCCACGAGTGCTTCCATCACGAGGTTGAGTGCATCAGCTTCTTCGAGATCGCCCTGGTAGCGATTGCGGAGATAGGACTTGGCCTCTCGTGATCCTGAGCCGGTAGCACCGAAATCGTGCTCCTCGTATCTCCCTCCGACCACGTCGAAGGTGAAGAGCCGTCCTTCCTTTTCGAGTTCGTCGTATCCGGCGAACAAGGGAACCACCACCAGACCTTGAAATGCCAGCGGTAGCTGCTGCCGAACCATTCTGGCGAGGTAGGTTGCCTTGCCGTCCAGACTCAATCGTGAGCCTTCAATCTTCTCGTAGTGCTCTAGTTCGGTCTGGAACAACCGGACCATTTCCACCGCCAGCCCGGCGGTACCGGAGATGGCGACGACGCTGAAATTGTCCGTCGGGAAGACCTTCTGCATCCGCCGGTGCGCAACGGAGTAGCCCTCGGTCGCCTGCCGGTCGCCGATCATCACAACGCCGTCGCGGTATCGAGCGGCCAGTACTGTGGTCGCGTCGGGCGCGGCCAGTTCGGAAAGCTCACCTTCTGCGGACGGCCAGGTTGGTTCCAGATCCAACGATCTGATTAGCTGGATGAAGCCGGGCCCCGACACGGGGTCAAGGCCGCGTGGCATGAGTCGGTCGATCACTCGCCACCCTTCTGAACGTAGTTCTTGACAAACTCCTCGGCATTCTCTTCGAGGACAGAGTCGATCTCGTCGAGGAGATCATCGAGCTTCTCCGTTGCCTCCGAGGACTTCTTCTCGATGACGACGTCCTCGGTCTCGGTCTTCGAATCAGGGGCCGGTTGTTGTCTCTTCTGTTCCTGCTCGGCCATTACTACCTCCAAGCTTTTCGAGGAGGCTGGCTGCGTTTGGTGAGCTATCCAGCAGCCCGGCAACGCGGTCCTTGCCTCCTCTCAGTGGTTCCATCATAGGCACCCGCTTGAGCGAACCATCGCCGGTATCGAACACCAGGGAATCCCAGTTGGCAGCCACCAGAGAATCGGAGTATCTCGCTACGCACTGCCCCCGGAAATAGGCTCTGGTGGCCTCTGGAGGCCGTCTCGTGGCTTCATCGACCTCTTCATCGTCGAACAGCCGCCGGACGGCTCCACGGCGCACCAGCCGGTTGTACAGACCACGATCCGGATCGACGTCATGGAACTGGAGATCGACGGCTCTCAGTTTGGCGTCGTCCCAACCCAGGCCGTCACGCTCACGCATACCATTCAAGATCCGGTATTTCGCCGCCCAGTCGAGGCGGTCTGCGGTAGATGCAGGGTCTCTCTCCAGATCCGTGAGAACGCTCTCCCATTCGGCCAGGACGACGCCATAGTCTCCATCGCTCTCCTGTGCGTATTTGGAGAGCCACTCGTGATATTGCCACTGCAACTCCAAAGCCGTGGCAGTTCGTCCGGTGGTGAGGGCAATTGGCTCCCTCAGATCAACGTCATGACTCACTCGCCAGCAGGCCTCAACGGGATCCTGAAGGTCAATGAAGTCTGGCATTGCGCCGTCTTCGATTGCGGCCAGCAACAGAGAGGTGGTCCCGAGTTTCAGGAAAGTCTGTACCTCGGACATCGTTGCGTCACCAATGATCACGTGCAGCCGGCGGTATTTCGCTGGTGTTCCGTGCGGCTCGTCACGCGTGTTGATGATCGGTCGTTTGAGCGTCGTTTCGAGGCCAACCTCTTCTTCGAAGAAATCTGCCCGTTGAGTTACCTGGAACCCGACCTGCGGTCGCCCGTTCTCGGCTCCCAGTTTGCCGGAGCCCGTGAAGATCTGCCTGGTTACGAGGAAAGCCGTCAGGTGATTGATTACGTCGTCAAATGGAAGCGTCCGCGAGAGCAGATAGTTCTCGTGGGCGCCGTAACTGTTTCCCTTGCCGTCGCTGTTGTTCTTGTAGAGACCGACGACGTACCCCTCGGGTACCAGCTCTTGTGCAGCACGAGCGGCCCGGGCCATGACCAGCTCCCCGGCCTTGTCATGCAGGGCTGCTTCGAGCGGTGTCAGGCATTCCGGGGTTGAGTACTCGGGATGTGCATGGTCGACATAGAGACGGGCACCATTGGTCAGCACGATGTTCGACATACCGGCGTCGAAGTCGCTGGTCACCGATCCCTCGAAGCCGAAGCCCCTGGCATCGCGACCGGGCGATTCCTCTTCGAACGACCATTGAACGCGCGCCGCGTCGCCCCGGTAGGCGTTGATGACCAGGGCGGATCCGATGGCCGGGTTGAAGTCGGGTTGATTGCGGACCGTGATGCCGAACTCTGTCTCGGTTCCGATCACCTTGGCCAGCGCCACTACAGATACTGCCCTGTGGTCATCGTCTCGATCGTCTTGGATTCAGAATCGCCCTCGATGAGGGTGCGAACGTAGACGATTCGCTCGCCCTTCTTCCCCGAGATCTTCGCCCAGTCGTCGGGGTTGGTCGTATTCGGAAGATCCTCGTGCTCGCGGAACTCCTGCTTGATCGCCGCCAGCAAGTCGGTCGTCCGGATACCGACACCGCCGTCATCGATCTCGCGTTTGATGGCGTCCTTCTTCGCACGGCGGACGATGTTTTCGATCATGGCTCCGGACGAGAAATCCTTGAAGTAGAGAATCTCACGGTCACCATTTGCGTAGGTGACCTCCAGGAAGCGGTTCTCATCGCCGGTGCCGTACATCCGCGTGACAGTCTGGCTGATCATGTCCTTGATCATTTCCAGCGGTTCGTCGCCGTGTTCGCTCACCTCGCGCCAGTCGAGAGGCAATTCCGGCTTGAGATAGATCCCGAATATCTCCTTGGCGGCTGATTCATCTGGTCGGTTGATCTTGATCTTCACATCCAGCCGACCCGGCCGAAGGATCGCCGGATCGATCAGATCCTCCCTATTCGACGCGCCGATCACGATGACGTTCTTCAGGCTCTCGACTCCGTCGAGCTCAGACAGCAATTGAGGCACGATGGTCGATTCGACGTCGGAAGAGACACCCGTACCTCTTGTCCGGAATAGGGAATCCATTTCGTCGAAGAAGACGATTACGGGTACGCCTTCATCCGACTTCTCCTTGGCTCTTTGGAATATCAGACGAATCTGTCGCTCAGTCTCGCCGACGTATTTGTTGAGTAGTTCTGGACCTTTGATGTTGAGGAAGTAGGAGCGGGCGTCATCTCGCCCCATCCGCTTCGCAACTGCCTTGGCGAGGCTATTTGCAACGGCTTTGGCGATGAGGGTCTTGCCGCAACCGGGAGGTCCGTAGAGCAGCACACCCTTGGGAGCTTCCAGTTCGTACTTGTCGAACAGACTCTTGTGTACATAGGGAAGCTCGACCGCGTCACGGATCGTCTCTATCTGATTGCCGAGTCCGCCGACCATCTCATAGGTGATGTCGGGTACTTCCTCCAACACCAGTTCCTCGACTTCCGGCCGAGCGAGCTTCTCGTGCACCAGGCCGGCTTTGCCGTCCAGACGGACATGATCGCCCGCCCTGACGAACTGATCGCGCATCGGTTCGGCGATCTCGACGACGCGCTCCTCATCGCCGCGGCCCACTACCACTAGGCGACGGTCATCGAGTCGCTCCTTCACGGTGACGATCTCACCGGTTGGATCGAACAAGCGGACATCGACGATGTTGAAGGATTCGTTGAGAAGGACTTCCTGGCCTCGCTGTAGTTGCTTGACCTCGATGGTCGGCTGCGCATTCACCCGCATCTTGCGACCGGCGGTCAGTACGTCGACGGTTCCATCGTCGTTGACTTCGAGGATTGTGCCGAACGGATTCGGCGGCATGGTGAGCTTCTCGACCTCTTCGCGCAATACAGCAAGCTGCTCGCGAGCTTCCTCGAGAACACCCGTCAGCCGCTCGTTCTGATCGATGGCTTTCCTCAGTTGTGCCTTCTGCTCCAGCAAGCGCTCTTCCAGAATCCGCACGTGTTTCGGAGCGTCGAGCAACCGCCCGCGCAGTGTCGCCACCTCTCTTTCGAGGTCGGCAATCATCTCCAGAAGCCTGCTGGTGTCGGACCCGTCAGTTGGTTCGTTCGTCATGGAGCACCTCTATTCGCAGTATACGGATGCGCTCACGTTGTCCGGACCGGCGGTGTTCGGGGAAGGCGACATTGTGCATTAGGATGGCGATTCGCTAATACGAACCAGGAGTTCGAGATGAAGGTGTGGATCGATCAAGATCTGTGCACGGGAGACGGTCTTTGTGAAGAGATCGCTCCGGACGTATTCGTGATGCTTGATGACGGGCTCGCCTACGTCAGGGAAGGTGAGAAGATCTTCGCTGAAGCTGAGGACAACCCGCAGGGCGCGGACGGCGTCGCCGTCGTGCCGGAGGGTCAGGAAGACGTGACCGTCGAGTCGGCTGAAGAGTGCCCCGGTGAGTGCATCTTCATTGAGCCGTAATCTCATCGACCTCAGTTGATTCGAGACCGGAGTCTTCGGACTCCGGTCTTGTTTGTGTACTTGGGGCGACTTTGCGGGCGACACAAATGAACCCCGTGTGCCCGACCATCTGGTGATCAGGCCGCACCGATCGGCCTTGCACGTTCCACGTCCTCAACAGGGCCTCAAACGCGAGGATGTCCTCGTAGGTCCCACTCGACCTGAGCGCCTCCACCGTCTGTTGGAGTTGTGGAACGGTCGGGACGTATGCGCAGAAGACCCCTCCTCCACGCAGGCCATCGACCGCCGCGATGGCGGTGTGCCATGGCTCCGGAACATCCAGCACAATTCGATCGGGACGGACATCAGCGATGTGTTGCTCGACCTCACCGACCCGGAGTTCGAGATTGTCCGGAATCTCCCCCAGCCAGCGAGTGATCGTCTCGACTGCATGCTCTGCATGGTCTTCACGGCGCTCAACGCTGACTACCCGACCCGTCGGACCAACCGCTCGCAGCAATCCAAGAGTGAGGGCACCTGATCCGGTACCCGCCTCGAGTACGACCGACCCTGGTGCGATGTCCGCATACACGAGGATCGGACCGAGGTCCTTGGGGTACACCACCTGGGCTCCGCGTTTCATCTTGAGTACATAGTCGGACAAGCGTGGGTGCAGTGCTATGAACTCTGCTCCCCCGGTCGAAGTCACGCGGGAACCGTCCTCCATCCCTATCAGCGCGTCGTGGTCGATCACGCCGTGATGTGAGTGGAAGGCTCCTCCCTCGCGCAGTCGAAGCAGAAAGCGCCGCTTCTTGCCATCGATCAGCAAGCACTGGTCGCCGGCACTGAAAACGGCAGTCATAGTGGCGTATTGGTTTCAAATGGCGACCGTTGGCAGTCGGTCACGAGAGTACGGACAAAGCCGCCACCATCGCCGTCATCACCATTCCGGCAACGACGATGAAGATCACGACGCGGATGAATCTTTGGTTTCGCATGGGGCACCGCGTTTCTAACAGGTTGAACAGTAGAGGCTAATCTCTTCAGCATGAATCCCCTGGCTTCGATGAACCCGCTGGCTTCCGGTCTTGCGCGGACGTTTCGTGGTCTCCGCACGGGTGATCCACAGCTGATCCTGATGGGAGCCGCGCTTCTGGCGTTCGCATGGCTTCGAAGCCGTCCGTCCGAGAAGGTCCTGATCTACAAGAAGACCTTGAAAGAAGGCCAGGCCGTGAACGTGAGGTTCGATCAACCGTCCTGAGGTCAGACCCGGTAGACCTCGACGACGGCCTTCCCCTTCTTGCCCTTGCGGCGTCCGAATACGAACGCGAACAGGACCACCGCAGCGACTCCGACTGCCAACCAGACGGCGCTGGTCTTGGCCGCTTGCTGCGTTTCTTGGAGTACGCCTTCGATTTCCTTGGCTTTTGCTTCGATGTCTGCGCGCGTGACCATCAGCGAGTCGCCCTCCAAATGATGAGGCCTGCAATTCCGGCAAGAACCAGAGTTGCGATCAGATATGCAAGCGACTTCCAGAGATCGCCTTCAGGAAGGACGCCGACGAGCAAGAGCGCCAAAGCGATCCCAAGGAAGATCGCACCGAATGCGAAGAGTACACCGGCGCCGATCCCCATCCCGGCGACGCGACCCAGCCGTTTGGCAGGCTCGACGGTCTCCTGCATCAGGTATTGCTTGGACAAATCGGTCAGCTCGGTGACCAGTTGTGGGAGTTCTTTCGGTCCACTCATTACCCGACAGGCTACTCCGAGATTCGCCATCAGGCAGAATCTTCGCGCCCCGACCGACCAAATGGTTGCCGGGCAGGTTGTACACGGTTATCCGAAGCCGTCTAGCCTGCCACTTCAGTATGCGTGGTGAGATCTGGGAACAGCGATCACGTCCGGGCCAGGGTCGACATCGGGCAGGTTCCGGGCTCGGCGCGCGTTTCTACTCGCTCTGGTTCGGACAGTCGGTCTCACAACTCGGCGACTACATCGCCTACTTCACGATCCCTGCCTTCGTGCGTTACGTGATCACCAGCCAGCCTTCGGACTTCGGTCTGGTATTCGCGGCTGAGAGCCTCCCTACCCTGCTCGTCGGTGTGTTCGCCGGCGTGTGGCTGGATAGGTTTCGACTGCGACCCATTCTGATTGCGGCCGACCTCATTCGTGCCGGCGCCTTCATCGCCCTCGCCAGGGTGGCGAGCGGTGCAGCTCCTGGACTGCTTTCAGTGCTGGCCATCTCGTTCCTCGTTGGCACCTTTGCCGCGACCTTCACGAATTCCCTCTTCTCATTCCTGCCGGTCATCGTCAAACCGGATCAGCTTGGAGTCGCCAACGCCCGTGTTGCTCTGACCCAACAGGTGGCCTTCATCGTCGGACCTGCACTCGGTGGGTTGATCGTCGGGTACTGGGACTACACGACCGCCTTCACGATCAACGCCTTCACATTCATCGTCTCCGCCATGTCGATCGTCTTCGTCGGTCCGGCTCGCAGAGAGGCCA
>JBLYYS010000246.1:0-12963 GCA_048550235.1 Acidimicrobiia bacterium
CGACTTGCCTTCATCAGAAAGGACGGGGACGGGCATCCACAGGTGTACGACATGTCACTGGGAGGAGGTGAGCCATGCAAACTGACTGATGCTCCGCTCGGAGCGACCGGGCCCCGCTGGCTGCCGGACGACCGGTTGGTCGTGATCATGAAGATGTTGCGCGATGCTCCGACACTGGAGGGCACCAGATCCCTGGTCGAGACCAGGAAGACCCGAGCAACCAACGCGAGAATCACGGAAAGGCGGAACTACCGGTTCTGGGACACCTGGTTGACCGAGGGAGAGATGTGGCGTCCATTCCTCCTCGATCCGGCCAATGGCGAACTGACCGACCTCACTCCCGGCCGCGACTGGTGGTGGCGCCTCCCTACCCAGGGAGATCCGGCCGATGCGTACGACCTCGCCCCAGACGGCACCGAAATCTGTTTCTCGGCCTGGGAAATCAACGACTCAGATGAACTACCGGTCTGGCGGTTGTACACAACCCCAATTGACGGCGGAGAAGTCACATGCCTCACTCCCGACGCGACGGCACGATCGGCGGCACCACGCTATTCGCCCGATGGGGAGCATCTTGCCTA
This sequence comes from Acidimicrobiia bacterium, assembly GCA_048550235.1. Lineage (GTDB taxonomy): Bacteria > Actinomycetota > Acidimicrobiia > Spongiisociales > JAHEDJ01 > JAHEDJ01. The sequence continues at coordinate 582 of JBLYYS010000246.1, forward strand.
CCTCTTCCAGCGCGAGTCGGATTTCTACGCCGATCGTCAGCGCTTGGCAATCATTGATCGGAACACAGGCTCCCATCGGACCGTCACGGAGGAGTGGGATGCTTCAATCGGAGCGATAACACCCGGAAGGGCGTCGAACGAGTGGCTGTTCACAGCCGAGGAGGCTGGTCGCGTAACTCTGTTCCGGCTCAACCCGGAGAACGATGAGCCACAGCCGATCGGACGAAAAGGAACTCTGACCAATCCAGTGTTGCTTTCCGACGGTTCCATTCTGCTCAAACACCAAAGCCTGACCGAGCCACCCGAAATCGTGCGACTCGACGGCAGCACGGGCGAGGCTGCCCGCCTAACGCGTTTCACCGACGACGCCCTGGAAGGTGTGGAACTCGGCACCGTCGAGGAACTGACCGTCAAAGGCGCCGATAACGAGAATGTCCAGGTCTTCGTGGTCTATCCGCCGGAGTTCGAACCGGACCGGAAGTGGCCGCTCGTCCACCTCATTCACGGAGGTCCGCACGGCACCTTCGGGGACATGTGGCATTGGCGTTGGAATGCACAGGCGTTTGCCGCACCCGGATACGTGGTTGCGATGGTTAATTTCCATGGATCGACCTCTTTCGGCGACGCGTTCACGCGCTCCATCCACGCCGGGTGGGGCGACAAACCCACCGTCGATGTCGAAGCCGCCACCGATGTTCTGATCCAGCGAGGTTTCATCGACCAAGGTCGCATGGCGCTCACAGGCGGATCGTACGGCGGCTACCTGACTGCGTGGATGATCAGTCAGACGAACCGCTATGCCTGCGCGGTCGCGCACGCGGCGGTCACCAACCTGGCCGGTATGTATGCCACAGATATGACCTACGGCTTTGCACGGTCGCGCGGTGCAGAGATTTGGGAGGATCCGGCAGCGATCGAGCGCTGGAGCCCATCTGCCCACGCCATGGGATATGAGACACCCACTCTCGTGATTGGGGGCGAAGGCGACTTCCGCGTCCCGATCACACAGAGTCTCGAGCTCTACGGCGTACTCAAGTCGAAAGGTGTCGAGGCCCGTCTCGTCTATTTCCAGGACGAGAACCATTGGATACTCAAGCCACAGAACTCCCTGGTCTGGTATCGGGAAGTCCATGATTGGCTGGCTCGTTGGCTCGATTGAGTCCGTCTTACACACGGTTTGCGCGTAAGACGATTTTGTCATTTGCCCTCGGTGGTCACCCTCCGGCTAAACACAGTCTTGGAGTCCCGGCCACCCGGTCACGGCGAGCGGCGTAGGCTCAAGCACCATGGAGGAGCCAACAACAGCCATCGTCCTGGCCGGTGGTGATACCGTCGATCCGGATGTGGTCGAGGATCTCCCAAACGACGGATTCATCGTCGCCGCCGACTCAGGACTCGATCAAGCCCTCGGTCTCGGGCTGGAAGTCGACTTGCTGATCGGAGATATGGATTCGGTCTCTCCCGAAGCTCTGACAGCCTATCGGGAGATCCCGTCGGAGGTCTACCCAACCGATAAAGACCATACGGACCTGGAACTGGCCCTGCGTGCAGCGATGAGATTGGGAGTAACTCGGATCATCATCGTCGGTGGTGCCGGTGGCAGACTCGACCACTTCCTGGCCAACGCCCTCCTGATCTCATCAACCGACTTCTCGGACGTAGACGTCGAGTGGCTGACCGGCGACGCTCGACTCCATGTGGTCCACGGTACGACCCGCCTTCATTGCGCGCCGGGACGACACGTATCACTCCTGGCAGTACACGGTCGCGCTCGCGGGATCAGCACTGAGGGTCTCAGATGGGAGCTGAAGAACGAGGACCTCGAACCGGGTGCCACGAGAGGCGTCAGCAACATCTTCGAGAAACCCGTTGCGACGGTTACCGTCCGGGAAGGGACCTTGCTGGCAGTCATGACCGGGGATGCCTCCGTCTGATTCCCAGGTCCACGTGCAACCACGTCTCTCCGGGACAGTCGTACACACAACCGGACCGAAACCTGCTCGACGGTCGTAGACTCGCCGGTCATGGCTCACAGCTACCCGCATACCAGACAAGATGACACGGTCGACGACTACCACGGCACGAAGATCGCCGACCCGTACCGTTGGCTCGAGGACCCTGAGTCGGAAGAGACCCGGGCCTGGGTTGAGGCCCAGAACGAAGTCACATTCGCGCATCTCCGTGGTCTCAATGGGCGACGGGCGCTGCGCGACCGAATGGAACAGTTGTGGGATTTCCCACGCTGGACCGCTCCGGTTCGGCGAGGTGATCGATTGTTCTACACCAAGAACGACGGCCTACAGAATCAACCGGTGCTGTACCGGCAAGATGGTCTGGAAGGCGAGCCGGTTGTACTTCTCGACCCGAATGCACTCACCGAAGACGGAACGGCGGCGCTGGTGGCTTCATCGCCCAGCGATGACGGAAGACTGCTCGCCATAAGCATCGCCGAGTCGGGTAGCGACTGGCAGACGATCAGCATTCTCGACACCGACAGCGGCGAGGCTCACAGTGATCGGCTCGAAAACGTCAAGTTCACTTCGATCGCCTGGCTACCGGACGGAACCGGCTTCTTCTACTCCCGCTTTCCCACTGCCGACGAAATCCCGGACGCGCCGCCGAGCACCCACCAGCGGGTCTATCTGCACAGGGTCGGCACCGCTCAGCAACAGGATGAGTTGATATACGCGCGGCCGGATTCACCCGATCTGGGTTTCTTGCCTTTTGTGACCGACGACGGCAGGTACCTGGTCCTGCATGTGTGGGAGGGGACCGACTCTCGCAATCGCGTCTACTACCGCCGCCTCGACTCGATGGGCGAGTTTGTGCGCCTGCTCGATGATCTGGATGCTCGTTACGAGTTTGTGGAGCACATCGACGGCCGGCTCGTTTTCGTCACGGATCTGGACGCTCCCCTCGGCAGAATCGTCGGGATAGATCCGGCGAACCCACACCGAGATGCGTGGAGCGAATTAGTCCCCGAAGGGGACGATGCGCTGGTCCATGGAGCTGTCGTCGGCGATCGTCTGATCACGCTGTCGCTACATCATGCGCATCACCGGTTGCGGATCCACGATCGAGGCGGTGCGGTAGTTGACCAACCCGACCTACCGGGCCTCGGAAGCGTGGTCGAAATGACCGGAGGACCTTCCGACCGAGACCTGTTCCTCGGCTACCAGTCGTTCACCCAGCCGCCGACGGTCCTGAGGTACGCCATCGAGGGCGGCGGGATTGAGACCATCTGGACGTCCTCAGTCGAAGATCCCACTCGCTTTTCCACCCGCCAGATCTTTGCCACGTCAGCCGATGGGACCCGCATCCCCATGTTCCTCGTTGCCTCCGCCAATCTGGAGCCGGACGGTCGAACGCCGACGATCCTGTACGGGTACGGCGGCTTCGACATAAGCCTCACCCCCACCTACCAACCATCTCGCTTGGCGTTTCTCGAGGAGGGCGGTTTGTTCGTGGTAGCCAACCTCAGGGGAGGCGCCGAGTATGGCCAGGAGTGGCATCAGGCCGGAATGCTGGAGAACAAGCAAAACGTCTTCGACGACTTCATCGCCTGCGCCGACCATCTGATCAAGGAAGGGATCACGTCACCGGGGCACCTGGGGATTCTCGGTGGGTCCAACGGTGGTCTTCTCGTTTCGGCCGTCGCGCTGCAACGCCCCGACCTGTTCAGCGCGGTCGTGCCAATGGTTCCTGTGACGGACATGCTTCGCTACCACCTGTTCACAGCCGGGAGGTACTGGACACCGGAATACGGAAACGCGATTGAGAGTTCTGACCACTTCGACTTCCTGATGGAGTACTCACCGATTCACAATGTCGTTGCCGGCGCCGAATACCCGCCAACGCTCATCACCACGGCAGACACGGACGATCGTGTGGTGCCGATGCACTCGTACAAGCTGGCAGCCACCATGCAGCAAACGGCGGCTACGACCAATCCCGTCTACTTGCGAGTTGAGACAAAGGCCGGCCATGGACTGGGCAAGCCCACGTCGAAGTTGATCGAAGAGGCTGCCGACATATACGCATTCTTCCTCCATCACCTCGGCGGTTGACGCCCGGACTCCGTCAACAGTCGAGGCTGACAACCGCACACGCCGCCGCGATATCGCCGGCCACTTTGGAGACGGCGTCTCGACTGGATTGATCGAGCGGCCCGATCGTGTCCGCAGCCTTGATTCGCAGGTCGAATTTCAGTCCGAGGATTCGAGCGGCGGCGGCATCGATGGCCGCGAGGGGAAGCCTTCCGGTTTCCACTTCGTCGACAATCGCCGCGATCGCGGCATCAATGTCACCGGGATTGAGCAGGAGATCGGACCCCGCAACCAGGGCGCGCGCTGCCCGCTCACCGGGCCCCCACTCGGATACCGCAGCCATATTGGCTAGATCGTCCGTCACCACTACACCGGTGAACCCAAGTTGTTGCCGCAATCGGCCACCGACGATCAGCTCCGACAGGGAAGCGGGTGCTCCGGTCGGATCCAGTGCAGGAAAAGCAACGTGAGCGACCATGACCATCTGAGCGCCAGCCTCAACCGCAGCAGCGAACGGCACCAGGTCTGTGGCTTCCCAAGTGGCAACATCCGTCTCCACTACCGGAAGGCCCAGGTGACTATCCACCCGGGTGTTGCCGTGGCCCGGGTAGTGCTTCACCGCCGCACCAACACCGGAACGGCCGAAACCCTCGAGAGCAGCGACCGTCATATCTGCCACGACATCCGGATCGCTGCCGTAGGAACGATCGCCGATGGCCGGGTTGGCGTCTCCCAACACATTGACATCGGCAACGGGGGCGAAATCGACGTTGATACCGAGTGAAGCAAGCTGCACCCCAGTCGCCCAGGCAGCCCGTTCGGTGAGAGCATCATCGTTCAGAATCCCGAAGACCTCTGCCGACGGGAACCGTACGATGTCTTCGAATCTGATCCGGTCGATTCGACCACCCTCCTGGTCGACGGCCAAGAGGAGCGGAACGGAGGAAGCATCCTGTAGACGTGCCGTCAGCTCGCGCGTCTGGGATGAGGAAACCAGGTTGCCGTTGGCGGACTTGAGGAGAAACCCCGCCAATGGGTACCGGTTGAGGAGGGCCAGTGCTGCCGACCCGTCACTTCCGGAGAACTCGACCATTATCAACTGCGCGACCTTGCCCTCCAACGACAGGCCTTCGAGCGTTGAACTGATGAACGCAGCACGAGCATTCGAAGCGGGCGTCGTAGTCGGGGCGATCGCCGGCACTGTCACGGTTGGCGCGGTCGAAGCCGGCGCTGACGGCAAGGTAGATGCCGGCGAGGGCGCACTCGAAGTCGTAGCAGTATCCAGATCCGCTACCGGCGCGCATGCCGACACCAGCACGGCGGCCCAGACCACGAGGCGCACGAACGCGATCACCTGTCTACACGAGCGAACTCAGCCAGCATCATCCCTCCCCCACTGAGATTCGCGACTCCTACTTGATGTAGATACCTTCGATGACGTCCGCATACTTATCGGACACAACGCCGCGTTTGACCTTGAGCGTTGGCGTCAGTTCTCCGCCTTCGATGGTGAAGTCGTCCGGCAGAATCCGAAACGTCCGAACCGATTCCGCTTTGGAGACGGCCTTGTTCGCATCGTCGATGGCCTTCTGAAGCTCCTCACGAAGATCCTCGTCGTCGAGGACATCACTCAAAGCAGTCGACTTGCCGTGTTCCGCCGCCCAATCTGGGTAGGTATCCGGGTCCACGGTGATGAGCGCGGAGATGAATGGCTGTCCGTCACCGACGACCATGCACTGGCTGACGAGGGCATGCGCCCGAATCCGGTCTTCGAGGACGGCAGGAGCGACGTTCTTGCCACCGGCGGTGACGATCAGTTCCTTCTTCCGACCGGTGATGCTCAGATAGCCGTCGGAGTCGATTTCGCCGATGTCGCCGGTGTGGAACCAGCCGTCTTCATCGAAGACCTCGGCCGTGGCACGCTCGTTCTTCCAGTATCCGCGGAAGACGCAACCACCCTTGATCAGAACCTCTCCATCGTCGGCGATGGCAACGCTGCCACCGCTCGCCGGACGTCCCACTGTGCCGATACGGATATCGTCGGGCCGGTTGAAGAACGTGGCTGCGGTCGTCTCCGTCAAGCCGTATCCCTCGAGCACGGTGACACCAATGCCCTTGTAGAAGTAACCCAACCGTTTGCCGAGGGCAGCCCCACCTGAAATCGCATAGACAACCCGACCACCGAAGATATCTCGCAGTTTTCCGTAGACAAGCTTCGAGAACAAGGCGTGAGCCAACTTGGTAGTCACTCTCACGGAGCCTTTTTGCTCCTGTTTGGCGTAAGAGATCGCCGTCTTGACGGCCATGTCGAAGATCGATCCCTTGCCATCTGCGTCGGCACGCGCCTTGGCGGTGTTGTATACCTTTTCAAACACCCGCGGAACGGAGAACACCCAGCGAGGCTTGAACATACCCAGCTCCTCGACGAGCTGCGGGGTGCCGGTCGAGTAACCGATCGTCACACCGGTAGTGACGCATCCGACCTGCACGACCTGGGCGAAGCTGTGCGCCAGTGGCAGGAACATGAGAGTTGAGTTGCCCTCGGTGAACAGATCATGCATCTCGCTGATGACCTGGCGGCAATCCCATATGAAGTTGTAGTGGGTCAGCATGCAGCCCTTGGGCATGCCGGTGGTGCCGGAGGTGTAGATCAACAACGCCAGATCGTCATGAGACAGGTCGGCGACGCGGCCGGCCACTTGCTCGGTTGATTCACCGGTTGCTGCGGCAGCCAGTTCGTCCAATCCACCACCATCGAAGACGATAATTCCGTCGAGGTCGGGAAGGTCGGCGGACATGGATTCCACGGTCGATTTCAGAGTCTCGTCCCCGCAGAAGACCATGCGGGCACCGCTGTCGCTCATGATCCATTTGACCTGATCGGGCGAAGAGGTCTCGTAGATGGTGACGGGAACGCCGCCGGCCATCCAAATGCCGTACTGGGCAAACGTGAAGTCGGTCCGGGTACCCGAGAAGATGGCGACACGATCGCCCTTATGGAGGCCTTTGGCAATCAATCCGGCCGCGATCTGCTCAACCTTGCCAAGCATGTCCTTCGTCGCGATCGAAACCACCTTGTCACCATCTCGGTACGCAAGAGCGGGAGCGTCAGGATGTGTGTCCGCCCTGGAGAGAAACGCGGTGACGGCATTGTCGTCGGCAGCAACCACTACTTCGCCGGGACTCGTGTACTTCTTCATGACCGTCCTCCTGGGACCGGATTGGATTGGCGGTCGATGCCGCTAGAACCGATGCTAGCCAGCGGAAGGGAACCTGAATCAGGCGACGACGCCGTTCCGACGCAAAACGGATACTCGGAGCGAATCCAGTCCCAGTTCAGACAGTATCTCGTCGGTGTGGTCGCCGAGGTTTGGGCGGGGGTCCAGCGCTCTTCCGGGGTGAGCAGAAAAACGCGGCGCAGGACCGGGCATCGCATTACCCGCCACGTCGACGAAAGCATCACGCGCTTCGCTGTGAAGGTGATGCGGGGCCTCGTCCCACGACAGAACCGGACTGACACAGGCATCCGTGCCATCGAACACCGTCTCCCAATGTTGGCGTGACCGGGCTGCAAAGGCACCGGCGAATGCCTCACGCAATTCCGGCCACCCCGACCGATCTAGCTGGGCCGGCAAATCAGCGTCACTCAATCCAAGGCCCAACAGCAGCTCTGAGTAGAACTGCGGTTCCAGCGCTCCCACAGCCATGAAACCACCATCTGCTGTTTGGTATGTCGAATAGAACGGTGCTCCGCCATCGAGCAAGTTCGAACTGCGCTCATCCTCCCAGAGACCTTCGGATCGCATCTCGTGGAACATCGTGGTCATCATCGCGACACCGTCGACCATGGCGGCATCCACGACCTGCCCGATTCCGGAGGCGCGCGATTCGTGCAGAGCAGCGAGCACGCCGGCAACGAGGAACATCGCGCCGCCCCCGAAGTCGGCAATCAGGTTGAGCGGCACCGGAGGTGGTTCGTTCTCGCTTCCCATTGACCAGAGAGCCCCGGCGATTGCCAGGTAATCGATGTCGTGACCGGCGGTCTGCGCGAGAGGGCCGTCTTGTCCCCAACCGGTCATTCGACCATAGACGAGCGCAGGATTGCGGGCCATACAGACCTCCGGCCCGATACCCAGTCGCTCAACGACCCCCGGCCGAAACCCTTCGATCAGGATGTCCGCCCCCTCGACTAGCTGCAAAGACAACTCGACTCCCTCGGGTTGCTTCAGGTCGAGCGCCAAGGAACGGCGACCGCGTGACATGAAGCCCGGAATCCATGAAGCCTGAGAGGCAACTCGGTCGATCTGAATGACATCAGCCCCCATATCGGCAAGCAGCATGCAAGCAAATGGGGCGGGCCCGATGCCGGCCAGCTCGACGACCTGCACTCCGGCAAGAGGACCGGATGTCACGCGGGAGCTCTTTCCGGTTCGTCTTCAGCCAGCGGATGCAGCTCCAGGTAGCTGGATATAACGGCCTGGATGATGGCGGCCGTGGGTAAGGCGATGATCGCTCCCAAAGCACCGAGGACCCCGATCCCGGCAATGGCAGACCCGAAGGCAACAGCGGGATGGAGAGACATGGTTCTGGCGGTGATTCGAGGAGCCAGTAGGTAATTCTCGATTTGCTGATAGGCGATCAGAACAATGAGTACCCACACGGCCTTGACCGGCGACTCGAAGAAGGCCGCCAGGACCGGGAGAACCGCGGCAATGTACGCACCGACCGCGGGAACGAATTGTGAGATGACCCCAACCCAGATCGCCAGCGCCAGCGCGTTCGGGACGTCGATGATCCGGAGCGCGATCCAGGTGAACGCTGCCGAAGCAGCCGACAGCAACAGCCTGGAGTAGACGTACCCACCCGTCTTCTCCACTGCTATCTCCCATATTCGGGTCATCTCTCGTTGCCGGTCGGGAGTGAAGACGCGCAGCACTACGCGCCGAAACCTCGGCCCCTCGGCCACCATGTAGAAGGCGAACAGAGCAACGGTCAGACCCGTGATCACGGCACCCAACAGGGCCGATCCGAAACCCAGAACTCCCGATGCGACATCCGATCCGTAATCGGAGAGCAACTGGCGAAAATCGGGAGATCCACCTTCAAACATGGCTTCGGAAAGATCAGCTTCCAACCACTCGTCGAGGAAGGCTGTGACCTCGTTGAGATAGTCCGGAAGATCATTGGCGATCGCAGTGCCCTGATCGATGATCGCAGGCACCATGATGGCGATGAAAGCAACCCCCACCACCGCGGACACGACGAATACCACTCCGGTGGCTGTGCCCCGCCTCCACCCTCGACCGGCGAGATATTGAACAGCCGGTTCCAGCGCAAACGATACGAAAACGGCCATCAGCAGAGCGAGAATCAAGCCGGTCACCCGGCTGAGCAACCAGAGCGTTGCGGCCGTAACCAACAACGCGAAGATGGTGTACCAGACTCCACGCCGGAACCAGGTGGGGGTCCGTTCCACTCCGTGTTCACTCATGCTCCGCGCAGCATACGACTAAGGGCCGCCCAATCCGAGGATTGGCTCCTCACCGGCTCGCCTCGGCGCCCGACCAATGAAAACCGCCGCCTGCCGGTCAAAGCGACGACCGACGGGTGTATGTTCACAGCAGGCACGCGGCGTGCCTGAACGCGGGAGGAGGAATCATGAAGAAGGCGCTGATCGCGCTGTTGGCGATGCTGCTCGTGGTAGCGGTTGTCCCAGCAGCCTCGGCTGGAGCAGGCGGTGGGCCAAAGCCGGACTACTTCGTCGATGAAGCCAAACTACCGTTCGAAGCTCTACCCGGGGCCACGGCCTATTGGGGCGTCCACTCCGGAGCAGGGTATCGGGTCGAGGTCCCGGACAACTGGAACGGCGATCTGGTCGTGTGGGCACACGGATTTGCCGGAACCGGCCTCGAACTGACCGTTGACAACCATCCACTCCGTGCCCTGCTCATTCCGGAGGGTTATGCCTGGGCGGCGTCGAGCTACAGCCGCAACGACTACGACATCACGACCGGTGTGCAAGACACCCACGCACTCGTGCGGCGCTTCAACGGACTGGTCGGCAATCCCGACAGGGTCTACCTCACCGGAGCCTCGATGGGTGGTCATATCACCGCAGTCTCGATCGAGCAGTATCCGAACACGTACGACGCAGCCATGCCGATATGTGGGGTCCTGGGCGACTATGAGCTGTTCGACTACTTCCTGGACTTCAACCTGGCTGCCCAACAGTTGGGCACCGGAACATCGACATACCCGATCGAGGCCGGCTCGTATCTGTTCGGAACCGTTCCGGCAATCAAAGCCAACCTGGAGCTAGCACCGGGAGGGTGGCCGGTACTTCTGAACAACGATGGGACCAACCTCAAGAACCTCGTAGAACTCCGCTCAGGCGGCGATCGACCCAACTTCGATGAAGCGTGGTTCTTCTGGAACACTTTCCCCAACTTCGCCAGTGGGCCCGGCAACTTCCTCTTCGACCTGGCCGTCGGTGACGGGACGCTGCCCCGGACGCCCGGCGTCGGATTGGACAACAGCGATGTCGTCTATCAGTTCGACACGGATCCGGCTTTGACTGCCGAGGAGGAGGCATTCAATCAGAGCATCTTCCGGATCTCCGCAGATTCTCAGGGGCGGCACAAGAACGGACTTGCTCAGGTTCCGACGATCTCGGGCGACATCTCGATCCCGGTGCTCACGCTCCATAACCTCGGTGACCTGTTCGTGCCCGTGCACAATGAGGTCGTCTACGCGGAGCGCGTGGCGGCCAACGGCAAAGCTGATCTGCTCGTGCAACGCGCCATTCGCGGGGTCGGCCACTGTGACTTCACGGCTGTGGAACTCGGTACCGCGTTCCTCGAACTCGTCGCTTGGGTCGAGTTCGGCGTGAAACCCGGCGGTGACGATTGGCTCGACCCGGCGGTCGTCGCAGACCCGAACTTCGGGTGCACGTACACTGCCGGCAGTCACCTTCTTGGGACGCCCTGTCCATAGACCAGCCTGATCAACTTGGGGCGGGTTCGTGCATGAGCCCGCCCCTCGAGACCCTCGGCACCCGAGGGAGATGGGCTCTACCGAGGTCCCATCCTGGCGCCGGCGTCGAGGCGAATCACCTCACCGTTCAGCATCGGATTCTCGAACATCGCGATGGCCAAATGAGCAAAGTCTTCCGGGGTGCCTAGCCGGCGCGGGAAGACATGCACCTGGGCGAGCGAATCCTTCAGTTCCTGCGGAGCGCCGGCCAGCATCGGCGTGTCCATGATCCCGGGGGCGATCGTGTTGACTCGGATACCGGCACCGGCCAGATCTCGTGCCAGCGGCAAGGTCAAACCAACAATGCCTCCTTTGGAGGCCGAATAGGCGGCCTGCCCAATCTGGCCCTCATACGCGGCAATCGAGGCGACATTCACGATGGCACCCCTCTCGCCATCTTCGTTTGGTTCATTCTTCGCCATCTCAGCGGCCGTGCGACGAACGACATCGAACAAGCCGATCAAGTTCACATCGATGGAGAACTTGAACCGCTCCAGCGGAAACAACTCCCCGTCACGGTTGACCACCCTGTGAGCAGTAACGACCCCGGCCGCATTGAGCAGAAGATCGATGCGGCCATAGGAATCCAACGTCGATTGAATCGCTCCGGCTACCTGATCGGTATCTCGCACATCAGCCGGCACGAATACCGCACTCTCGCCTAGGTTTGCTGCCACTTCATTGCCGGGGGAGGTCGGCAAGTCGAGAATGGCGACACGCGCTCCCTTTCTCAACAGGGCCTCCGCAGCCCCGCGCCCGAGTCCCGACGCTCCTCCGGTGATCAATGCAACAGATCCGTCGACAAGCATTCAAGCCTCCAGTTCGCTTGCAAACGACGCTAACACCGGAAACTCTGCTGAGATGGAGCCGGATGAGCACTATTGGCATGTTTGATTCCGGTGTGGGCGGACTCTCAGTCCTGGCTGAGACGCGCAGTCTCATGCCGGGCCCCACGTTCATCTACCTCGCCGACCAGGCCTACGGCCCATACGGCGATCGCAACCTCGACGAAGTGCGTCGGAGATCGGACCTGATAGCCCGATCTCTGATCGAACACGGCGCCGAAATGATCGTCGTCGCCTGTCATACCGCCTCGGCGGCAGCACTTCACTACTTGCGAGCTCGGCATCCCCTGATACCGATCGTAGGCATCGAACCGGCCATCAAGCCGGCAGTGGAAAGAAGCGAGACGGGATCGATCGGGGTCATGGCGACCACGGCCACCTTCCAGGGGGAGCTGTTCTCGAGTGTGGTTGAGCGATTCGCCGGAAATGCTCGGGTGATCGCCAGGCCCTGCCCCGGCC
>JBLYYS010000247.1:0-4245 GCA_048550235.1 Acidimicrobiia bacterium
CTTCGGCGACCGCTTCTTCAGCGGCCTCCTCGGCTGCCTCTGGTGCCGTCGTTTCGGTCAGGTCGGTTTCGGCCGCCGGAGTTTCCGGTTCGAGTTCGGCCACCGCGTCGGTTGCCTCGTCGGCGACAGGCGCGGATTCGTTTTCGGTCGTCATGGGTGGTTGTGTTTCCTCCGAGAGAGATGCTCCCGCGACAGAAGGCCGCGAGGCGGTTGAGAGTGTATCACGGAACCTCTCCCGGCCTCCAGTCGAAATCCCATAGGTGCCATATTTTGGCATCCATGGGGTTCCGGCTCAGCCCTTACATTCGGCGAGATTTGCCCCCGTCGACACATCGACTCGTAGGGGAACGGCCAACTCAACGACACCTTCCATGGTTTCCACCATGATCTCGGTGGCTGCTTCGTGCTCGCGAGGCGGGACCTCTAGAACCAACTCATCGTGGATCTGCAGCAGCATGGTCGATTCCAACGACTCCAACCGGGCATCGAGTTCGACCATCGCCTTTTTGATGATGTCGGCAGCCGCGCCCTGGATCGGAGCGTTCAGCGCCATCCGCTCCCCCATCTGCCTGATTCGGAAGTTGTCACTCTTGAGCTCTGGGAGGTAGCGACGCCGACCGAAGAGCGTTTCGGTGTAGCCGAGACGCTTCGCATCGGTCACAACCGAATCCATGAACTCTCTCACGTCCGGGAATTGTGAGAAATATGCGTCGATGTGCTCGGAAGCTTCGTCACGGCTGATCTCGAGTCGGTCTGCCAGGCCGAACGCTTCCATTCCGTACAAGAGTCCGAAGTTGATGGCTTTGGCCCTCCGGCGCAACTCTTCTGGAACATCATCGAGATCGCGTTCGAACACGCGGGCGGCAGTGGCCGTGTGGATGTCCAGGTCGTTGGCGAAGGCATCAAGCAACCCGGGATCGCCACTCAGATGGGCCAGGATACGCAACTCGATCTGCGAGTAGTCGGCCACCACAAAGGTCCAACCAGGTTGCGGAATGAATCCGCGTCTTATCAACCGGCCGGTCTCGGATCTGACGGGGATGTTCTGCAGATTCGGATTATCGGACGAAAGACGCCCGGTGGCTGCGGCGATCTGGTTGAAGCTCGTGTGGATACGGCCATCAGCAGCGATCAGCGGCAGATACCCATCGACATAGGTCGATCGCAGCTTCTCGAGTTCTCGATACCGAAGAAGGTCGGCCACGATCGGGTGAGCGTCGCCGAGCTTCTTCAACACCGAAGCGTCGGTGGACGGGGCTCCCTTGGCCGTTTTCTTGAGGATCGGCAGTTCGAGGCGGTCGTACAGCACCTCTCTCAACTGCAGCGTCGAGTTGATGTTGAATGGACCACCGGCCGCGTCGTGTATCGAAACTTCGAGCTCCGACAGCTGCTTCCGCAGATCGTCGCCGAGCTCTGAGAGATACTTGCGATCGATCGCCACCCCCCGCTCCTCCATCCTCGCCAGCACACCGATCAGCGGCATTTCCACGTCGTCGAACAGCGGCCTCTCACTGCGTCCGTCTAGTTCGGCGATGAGCGCGTCCGCGAGGCGACGAAGTGCCACCGCCCGCCGCCCCAGGCTCTCCAAGTCGGGCCCACCCGAGAAGTCGAAGGCGCCTTGTGTGTCGACCGAGGTTTCTGCGTCGGGCGATTCGATCTCCAGATGTAGATATCGATCCACCAGGTCCCGGAGGTCGAAGGAACGGGCGGCTGGATCGATCAAGTAGGCGGCCAGCGCCGTATCAACATCGAATCCACCAACCGGGTATCCCCTGCCCATCATTTCCCTGACAAACCGCTTGCCGTCGTGAGCCGTCTTCGGAACTGAGGAGTCCTCGAAAACAGGCGCCCACTCGGCAATCCGCTCAACTGGAAGGAACGCAGCCGTCTGATCATCCAATGCAAGTGCCACGCCTGCCAGGGCGGCACCTTCGAACAGGGGCTCAAAGATGATTCGGTCAAGTCGCTCCAGGACCTCCACCAGCTGACCGGCCGGCGGCATCACGACTTCCACGTCCAGTGCTTCAACAGTCGGTGCCCCGTCAGGATGAATCCCCAGCAGTTCGTCGTAAAGCGACGAGAACTCGAGGCTTTGGAACAGTTCCTTCATGCGGTCGTGATCCCAGTCCGTCCACCCCAGTCGCCGAAAGTCAACGCCCGTTTCGAGGTCGAGAATCAGATGCATCAGATGCTGGTTCAGGAACGCTTGCTCCCTGGCCGTCTCGAGGTTCTCCCGTAGCTTGGGAGTCATCTCGTCGAGGTGTTCGTAGATGCTCTCCAGGGTGCCGTAGGAGGCAACCAGCCGCGAAGCGGTCTTCTCGCCAACGCCGGGTACACCCGGGAGATTGTCCGAGGTATCGCCGCGCAGGGCCGCGTAGTCAACGTATTGCGACGGTCTGATGCCGTACTTCTCGGACACCCAAGCCTCATCGGCTACAACGGTGTCCGAGATCCCGCGTCTGGTATATACGACCTTCACACGATCGCTCACCAACTGGAACGCATCCCGATCCCCGGTGACGATCAACACGTCCCAACCTTCTGCAGCCGCTGCTTGCGCGACGCTGCCGATGATGTCGTCCGCCTCGTAGCCGGGCATCCGGAACTGCGCGATTCCAAGGGACTCGAGAACTTCATCGATCAGCGGCAGCTGTGTCGAGAATGTGTCGGGAGCCTTCTCCCGCTGTGCCTTGTAGTCGGGGTATTCGTCGGTCCGGAATGTCTGTCGGCCCATGTCCCAGGCAACTGCGAGTCCGTCGAGTGGATGGTCCTTCAACAGGCGGATCATCATTCTGGCGAATCCGTACACAGAGTTGGTGACCTGGCCGGATTTCGTGGCTAGGTCTTCGGGAAGGGCATAGAACGCCCGATACGCGAGGCTATGACCGTCTAGAAGGGCAAGAGTGGGCATTGACCGTGATCATAGGTCGCCGAGCTGATCCAGGAGTCGCCGCCGCTTTTCCTCCAGCTTGATCCTACGGGTTCGAACCTCTTCAACCGCCCGCTCAAAACGAGCGACATCGGCTGCGGTCTGCCGAGCAGTCGCACGATCTTCCGGATGATCGGAGACGACCGCATCGCGCTGCGCGTCATCGTTTAGGTGCCGGTGGAACTGGAGTTCCTCGATAACCCGTTCTTCCTCACGCGCAAGTTCGGCCAGCTGATCGTTGATCTCGAATATGCGGCGTTCTTTCCGGGACATCTCACTCCGGGTGGCGGTAGCGCGGGACTCGTGTGCCGGGGGCGGGACTCGAACCCGCACGGACCAAGGTCCAATGGATTTTGAGTCCACCGCGTCTGCCAATTTCGCCACCCCGGCTCGGCGAGCATTGTAGAGCATGATCCGCTGGGTCAATCCGTTTTCGCTGTGAGGTGCACGTCACAAATGCCCCGGGCGGGTATCCTTAGAAGGCAACGGTCACCCGAACCTGGATCGCTTCTTCGCCGCATCCCCCCACTCCCCACTCCCGGCTGGGAACGGTCCGAGTTTCACAAAGGGTGGCCGTTGCCAATGGGTCCCGTGTCGCGAGTTGCTTGTCGCCAGCTGCTTCAGTCGAGCGCTGCCCGTAGGGCTGAAACTGCTTCTGAGAGGGAGGTTGCGGCTTCCGCTGGGGTAGCGGCTTCTAGGACCCGACGTACTAGAGCCGAGCCGACTATCACACCGTCTGCAGAATCGGCGACGGCGGCGGCTTGATCAGGGGTAGAGATCCCGACTCCCATTACCAGTGGCGTGTCCGTCACAGCCCGGATACGGCCGGCGAGTTCCAGAGCTCGGTTGCTCCCCGAGGTGCGCTCGCCGGTAACACCCAGATCGGCAACTCCGTAGATGAAGACCGGGTCGGCGTCGATGATCCTCTGCAACCTCTCGTCGGTGGTCGTCGGGGCGGCAAATAGCACCATCCCCAACCCGACAGCCTCGACTGCTGCTTTGATCTCCCCCGCCTCCTCGAGCGGCAGGTCGGCGATAATGACGCCGCTGACGCCATGCTCGGCAGCCCGGCGCGCGAATTCGGCTGGACCCGCCTGCACCACCACATTGGCGTAGGTCATCACCAGAACCGGTTTCGAGGTGGTCGCGACCACCCTTCCGGCAATCTCGAGACCTTCCTCCAGTCCCACGCCGGCCGCCAGCGCCCGTGTCCCGCCTTCCTGGATGGTCGGACCGTCCATCAGCGGATCCGAATAGGGAATCCCGACCTCGAAAGCATCCGCACCCGACTTCGCCATCGCCTGAAACATCTCGAC
>JBLYYS010000248.1:0-5541 GCA_048550235.1 Acidimicrobiia bacterium
GAGGTCCAATAGGCCCCGGCGCGCTCCTTGCGGAGGATGTCGGAATGGTTCGAGTGGTAGTGGTCGGGAAGTAAGTTGAGAATGTACTTGTGCCTGTCGGTGCGAAGACTGCGGATCGGCTGACCCGATGCTGGCGATGTGGGCTGCGGTCACTCGACAGATTGCCAACGGCGACGTTGTCGGCGGGAGCGAACGAATAGACGCATCGTCCGCACTGGCCGGCTACACGATCAATGGGGCGAGCGCCATCCAGCGCGAAGACAGAGTTGGATCGATCGAGGCCGGGAAACTCGCCGACTTCGTGATACTCGAACGAGACCCGCTCGAAACTCCAATCGAGGCATGGCCGAGTGTTGATACGGTCGAAACGATCGTTGGCGGCGTCAGCGCCTGGACTAGGGAGGCAGAAGCCCAGCGCTAGAGGCTCGTCACACTCGCGCGGCCTGGCGAATCGCGTCGAGCCGGGACGGATCCTTGAGCAGCGCCCGCAGGGCGAATGACGCCAGCTTGTCGGCAGTATCGGCGACATCCTCCGGTTGAGTACCACGGCAGTCTGCGATGTCGCCGCGCAGGATCCACACGATGATCTTCTGGACGAGATCGATGTCGAGGTCCGTGAACTCACCACTCTCGATTCCATCCTTGATGATGTTCCTGCGGGCCGCCACCAGCCGCTCATAGCGGGGATACTGATCGGAAAAAGTCGGATCGCTCATGATCGGCTCGGCTGAGGTGAGGTCGTACTCACACCGACAAATGAAGGCGAGATCCCAAACCAGATACCGATAGAGCCGAAGCGACGCCGGATCGTCGGATTGCGCCTCCCGCTCGGCCACCGCGGTCGGCTCATCGAGGTTGATATCGATCAACGCCAGCATGATGGCGTCCTTGGTCGGGAAGTGGTGAAACACCGACGGCTGACGGATCTCAGCTGCCGCCGCTATCTCTCGGGTCGACGTGCCGTAGAAGCCTCTCTCCGCGAATAGCCGCGCTGCCTCGCGCAGTATGCGCTCGCGGGTAGTGGGTGCTTCGGTGTCTGTCTGCGGTGAGGTCATTTCTCCCTTTCTCGACTCATAGGTTAACCGGCTGCGCCGACCTGCCATCAATCTGAATCGGTAGGCGGACGGATTGACTACGCGGGTACAGACCGCGGCGTTGGACCAACTCGGGCAGGCGCCATGCGGGGCTTTGGCGAAGTATTCAAACCCGGTTCCACGAAGTCCGGCCAGCGGACGTCGCCCATTGGTCAGTCGGTCGACTCCAATTCCCTCATGTAGAGGTCCCACTCATCGGCGGAGATCATTCCCTTGGCCCGGTAGTGATTTCGAGCCTCTACGAGGATGTCTTCAAGAGCCTGCTCTTCGGCGTCGGACAGAGGTAGGGGCTTGTGATTGGCGAGAATCTCCGCGACCTTCTCCTTGGCATTATCGAGCATGTCCTTCTTGCCGGTCGCCGCCCACGAGGCATAGGCCTCGATATCCGCCACCTGGGGGAAGTAGTCCTCCTTGTTCCACCACTTGCGCGTGTGGGCCTGACCCATGTAATGGCCGGGGATCGGACCGACTTCGTTGATGAGGTCGATGGCCAGAGTCTCCTCGTTGAAGATCGGTCCCTCGAGAACTCCGCCGATCCAGCCAGCGACGTCGTCCTCCATGACGGCCATCTCCGGGCTGTACATCAACTCGGTACTCGACCCGCCCTGATACATCTGGACGTGACCACCCGTCAAAGCAGACAGCAAGGTGCCGACCGACTTCTCGTAGCCGGCCTGAAAATCGATCTTCTTGGAAGTACTGGCGAAACCGGTGTTGGACCAGATCGGTATCTCGTAGAGACGCAGCATCTGATTCATCATGGCGGTCCCCACACCGCGCGAAGGGGTCGAAAGGACCTTGTTCCCGGTACGCATATCGGTAGCAGAGATCCCATGGTGGATGGCCATTGGTGCACCGGGTGTATGTACCTGAGTCATCACTACCCAGGCCATCGTCTCCGCGATCTTGAGAACTACAGCGCCGGCGAGGGTTGCCGGCCCGGTTGCACCGCTGGACACGGAAAGGGCGGGAACAAACGGGATTCCAGCCACCGCATAGCGGAACGCAGCCTCCGCTCCACCCTCCTGGATCGTCAGTGGACAGGCATGCTCAATCTCCGGAAACAGGTCGGTGCCGACGGCCTTGGCCATCTCGATGGCGAAGATCTCTGTGTCCTTGATGTTGCCAGCCACCTGGGTCTTGGAGGAATAGCGAATCCCGCTGGCGAGGTTCTCGAGCATGCCCATTACTGGTGGGATGTTCCGGCGATCGGTGTAGATTTCCCACGCTTCTGCGAGGTGGATATTCGGCAGAGCGTCGGCGACGATCATCGCCTCTCGGTGCTCTGCACCCGTGGCCGGGCGGGTCTCCCACGTGTCGAGATCGATGTAACGCATGCCCATGCCCTGCATGAAGTACACGCTGTCGCCACCCACCATCAGGTCCTGGGCCGAGTCGCGGGCCTTCAATCGGAACTGACTCGGCGTCTTACGGAGACACTCCTCTATCAACCATGATGGAATACGGACTCGCTGAGCGTCGAAATCGACGTCACATCCGGCGTCGGCCATCAGGTCGAGGGCACCCTTGTGCTCGATCTGCATGCCGGTCTTCTGCAGGGTGTACATAGCGCCGCCGTGAATCGACGCCTCTTGCTCGCCGGTGAGCATCTTCAGTGGCTGGTAATTGCGCGTGAAACCCTTGAGCATCAGCTGTCGCCTTCTTTCAGACCTGGAGGAGTTCTCTTGTCAGCGACACGCCGCCCGGCGCCGTCGGGGCATATCCATCTGCTCCGATGCTCTCCGCGAATCGCTGGCTGATCGCTCCTCCACCGACGATGACCTTGAGGCCGTCGCGCAACCCGGCCGAGCTGAGAGCCTCAATCACATTCTTCTGCTCCTGCGCGGTGATCGTCAGAAGCGCGGACATCGCCACGACATCGGGTTTTTCCGCGCGGACCGTCTCAACGAATTTCTCAGTTGGAACGTTGATGCCGAGATCGATCACTTCGAACCCATCGGCGGTGAGCAACGTGGCAAAGATCGTCTTGCCGATGTTATGGATGTCGCCGAAAACTGTGCCGGCGACAACTTTGCCTGCGCTCGCTCGTGACTCTCCGCGTTCCTTGATGACCTTCTCGACGATCGGCATGGCGGCTTCCATCGCTTCCGCGGCACCGACGAGCTCTGGCAAGAACAGTTCTCCGGCGCCAAAGGCATCCCCGATTTCCCGGATTGACTCGGTCAAGGCGTCAAGAGCCAACGTCGGTTCGATGCCGCCCTCCATTGCCTGAGTAGCCAAGGAGGCCGCACCCGGACCGTCGTACTCTTTTACTGCCATGCCGAGTTTGACGAGGATTTCGTTATCCATCAGTTTCCTCCAGGGTTGTGCCGCGATTGCGCGAGATTCTGGTGAGAGAAGATCGGAGCGAAGAAGTTGCTTTTCGGGAGCATCCAGGCCTCATGGGCTCGACTCATCGTGTAGCCTATCGATCGATAGGAAGCCTAGATGAATCTGCGGTACATTGGCAACTGAAAGGTCGCACGGTCAAGATGACCTTGCCGACAATCGGGTCCGTCAATCGGAAGCAACTCGTACAGGAGGCGACTGATGCTGGAGGGTTTCACACGATCATTCGACCCGCTCACGATCCTGAGCGAGGCGGAACTGGAAACGATCCACAAGGGGGGCCTCTACACACTCGAACACACGGGCATGCGCATCGAGGACGAACGGGCTCTGAAGCTCTTTGCCGACAACGGGTGTCGTGTCGACTTCGACGACCAACGGGTTCGCATACCGGCCTGGTTGGCCGAGGAATGTGTTCGCAAAACCCCCAGTAGCTACATCGTTACCGCTCGGGACGGTCGCAGTCATCTGATGGTGGGAGGCAGCACCCTCTACTTCATGCAGGGCATGGGCATGCAGCACATCGACATGGACACTTGGGAAAGGCGGCCTGCCACCCTGCAGGAACACAAAGAGGCCATGATCGTCGCAGACGCCTTGGAGAACTGCCACATGGCGGACGCGGTGTTCGCCTACACAGACCTGCAAGGCGTTCCTCCGGCGATGGCCTTCCTGGAGACCCTGGCAAGTGGCATACGTCACTCCGGCAAGGCACAGCACTACGGCTACTCGAAAGACTGCGACATCTTCGCCATTCAGTTGGCCAAGGATCTGGACATCAACCTCGAACCTGAAATGGACACGGCCTCACCGCTGGCAATCCACAAGGGTTCCATCGACGTCACCTTCAGGTACGTCGAGGCGGGGATGCCGATTCAGCCTTGTGTCGGCGTAACAATGGGGGCAGAAGGACCGGCCACGATGGCCGGGAACCTGGTTATGGCCTCGGCGAGTGTGATGGGTTGGGCGGTACTGACTCAGCTCATCAAACCGGGAGCGCCCTTCTCGATCCAGTACGGCTTCAAGCCCATGGATATGCGACGCGGAAGCCCGCTATTCGCCTCGGTGGTCAACTCGCTCGCCCACGTCGGAATGAATCAGCTACTTCGTCACTACGAGATACCCTCGTGCACTAGCGCCGGATTCACCAGTCTCTCGAAGAAGTTCGACTACCAGACGGCCTATGAGAAATCCCTCGGCACGCTCATTGCTGCTGTTTCCGGAGGCAACTTGCACATCTTCCAAGGTGGGACCATGGCGTATTTGGTCTACGACCCAGTGCTCTCCATCCTGGACGATGACATTGCCGGCTGGATCGGCCGGTTGCTTGGGGGAATCGACGTCAACAGCGAGTCGCTGGCTATTGATCTGATCAATGATGTAGGCCCGGTTCCCGGTCACTTCCTCAACTCGGCTCACACTCGGGAACACTGGAGAGACGAACACTTCTTCCCGAAGGCTGCAGATGAGGAGGCCTATCCAACCTGGCTCGAGTCGGGCAAGAAGGACGCCCTGGCGCTGGCGCAGGAACGTATGGACGACATCCTCACGAACCATCAACCCGTTCCACTCACCGATGAACAGGAGCGGGCGGTCGAGAGGATGCTGGTGGAGGCACGCGACCACTACCGCAAAGCGGGAATGATCTCTGACGAGGAATGGGCTGAATACACGAAGGTTCTCGAACACGCGAGCTGAAACGATCCGACATAGGCGGGAAGAAATGAAGACGGTCGTCAATAGCGAGACAACTGAAGCAGTGATCAGTCGTGAAGGGCCGATCACGTTGATTGGAGAACGGATCAATCCGACCGGTCGGAAAGCGCTGGCCGCCGCCCTGCTGGGGGGAGACCTCGACTACGTGCGGCGCCAGGCAATCACTCAGGCCGCGGCGGGAGCCGACATCCTCGACGTCAACGTTGGAGTTCCCGGGATGGACGAAGCCGCCGTAATGCCCGAGGTGGTTAAAGCTGTGGCGGCTGCGGTGGAGCTTCCGCTATGCATTGACACCGCCAACCCCGACTCACTGGCGGCCGCTCTCGCGGTGGCCCCCGGGAAGGTGCTGGTCAACTCGGTCAACGGCGAAGAGGAATCACTC
>JBLYYS010000249.1:0-6135 GCA_048550235.1 Acidimicrobiia bacterium
CAATACGAATTCGGCCTCGGTCATCAGGTTCGCTCGAACCCAGTCGATGAAGAGAACCAACGCTCGCGGGTCGGAGTTGGCGAGCGCCAGCCACTTCTTCGACTTTGCTCCCTCTGCCCAGTACATGACGGTGCCCGCCAGCCAGAGAGGATCGGTGATCAGGTCGGGGACTTCGTTGAATCCGGCGGATCGGATTCGCTCTGTTTCCGCGCGACGCTTTCGTTGCGTGTCTCGAGGCATACCGTTTCGCGAACCCGTTCTCGCCAAGATCGCGGCTTTCTGCGATTCAGTCAGTGACACCTCTCGGCACCAGTTGGAGAGAGTCGCTTTGGACACGGGTATGACCGACATGATCTCGGTGTATGACCATCCGAGCTCTCGTATCGCCCTGCCCAGCTCAGCACGTTCCCAGGATGAGAGATCTGCCCAGCTGTGGGTCGCGCCGGCCAATTCCTTCGGGAGTTCCATGGAACGAAGGTATCAACTGCCTAGGACACTTTCTCAGCGGATGCCTGCGGCTTGTTCCAACTTTCGGACCCGGGCTACGAGGCGGCGGAGGTCGGGCACCGCATCCGATTCCTGTCCATAGCGCAGCATGCGCCAGCCCATCTGAAACTCGGCTACGTAGGTACCGAGGCGGCCGAGGATCCAGACAACTAGGGATACCAGGATGAGAATTGTCAACACTCGAAACCACTGGAGGGTGGTGCCCCAGACCTCGCCGGCGTATGTCTTTGAATCTGCAGCGATCGCTTGAAGCTCTGCGGGGATCTCGCCGAGGGTTGCCACCGCCGCTATCTCGGCGCCGACTGCTCGTCCGGCCTCGGCCAGATCCGCGCCGAGGGCCTTGAGTTGAGTTACGCCGGGAACCCTGAAGTCGATGTCGGGAATATCGAAGTTGATGACCGGAATCCGTGGAAGCGGTATCTCGATGCGATCAGTCAGGGCCCTCAGCGCTTCGGCTTGAGCTGCCACTGCATCCCGGGTCTTACCGACGAAGGCACCGATGGTCTCGAGGCCCTCGGAAGCAGCACTGAAGTCGAGTTCAATTGCGTCCACCCTTGCTGCCATCTCCGCGCTGTAGTCGTCGGTAGCTTCTCTGATATCGCCGATGGCGATTGAGGTAGCGATGAATACAGCCAGGGCGAGCAGGACGGGAGACAACAGCCGGACAAGGATCAGAGCGCCGCGGATGCGAGTGAGCATGAAAGATGGTCCCTTCAGGATCGTGTCGTGAAGGTAGCCGAACAGCACTGGATGGGTTCGGTTTGTCATACGCGGCCTCCAACGTGCGACAATGGCAGGGCGCAGATACTGCTGCGGTCGGATTTCAAGCCGAAGGCTGATAGCTGAAGGCTGACAGCTGCCCGTTCGGCGTTCTGCGGCGAACGGGCTGTGGCGCAGCTTGGTTAGCGCACCTGCTTTGGGAGCAGGGGGTCGCCGGTTCGAATCCGGCCAGCCCGACGTTCCCTCAAACCTGAGGTTTGAGGGAATTGGAGTGTTTCGCCTCCGGCGAAAACTCCCGCCTACTTGGTACTTGGTACTTGGTACCTGGTACCTGACAGTCGGTATTCGATGTGACACACTTCCACGGCCCACTATCCTGTCATGCGCAATCGCGGGTGTAGCTCAATGGCAGAGCTCCAGCCTTCCAAGCTGGCTATGAGGGTTCGATCCCCTTCACCCGCTCGACGATGATGGCCAATAGCGTCATCATCGTTACGCGGTAGCGACCTGTGCCCCTGTAGCTCAGTGGACAGAGCAGGAGCCTTCTAAGCTCTTGGTCGGGGGTTCGAATCCCTCCGGGGGCGCTCCGCCACATGGTGGCCGTAGCTCAGCTTGGTTAGAGCACCTGGTTGTGGTCCAGGATGTCGCGGGTTCGAATCCCGTCGGTCACCCCAAGTCGGGCGCTGCGCGCGCCCGTTTGTCAGCTGAGGAGCACTATTGAACACCACCATGACCGACGCGGGGCCCTTTGAGAAACTGGTAACCCTTCAGATCCCGGAGGCCGAGGTCGACCAGGCCAAGGGTGCCGCCGCTCGAAAGCTCGCACGCGAACTCAAGATTCCCGGATTCCGGCCGGGCAAAGCTCCTCGCCCTGTAGTTGAAGCCACGGTGGGTGCGGATCGCCTGCGGGCCGAAGCAATCGAGGAACTGCTTCCGTCTGCCGTGACCGGTGCGCTCGAAGAGCTAGACCTCGAACCCGCAGTAACCCCTGCAGTCGAGAACATGCGGGACATCGACGAGGGACTCGAGGTGGATGTGAAGGTCACCATGTGGCCGGTTCTCGATCAAGCACCTGCTTATGAAGGTATGAGAGTTGAGGTCGCCTCCGCGGGCGTCGAAGACGACGAGCTTCAGGAGAACATCGACCGCATGCGCGACCAGTTCGCCGAGCTGGAGACCATCGAGCGAGCGGCCGCCGACGGCGATTATGTGGCCATCAACCTCTCAGCCACTCTCGATGGTGAGGTCGTCGAGGAGGCTGCCGCCGAAGATCTGCTTTATGAGATTGGATCCGGGGCGTTCATCGATGGAATCGATCCACATCTGAATGGCACATCGGCAGGTGATGTAGTGGCGTTCGAGGGACCGCTTCCAGCCGGATTCGGGGAGCGCGCTGGGCAAGACGTCGAGTTCCGTGTGCTTGTCAAAGAGGTCAAGCAGAAGAAGCTGCCCGATCTCACCGATGAGTGGGTCGACGACGTGACTGAGTTCGAGACTGTCGAGGAGCTCACCAGCTCGCTGCGCGGTCGAATCAACGAGATGAAGAAGAGCCAGTTGGCCAACGAGTTCCGGGTCAAGCTGCTTGACCAACTGATCGACGAGATGGAGATCGAGATTCCCGAGGCGATCATTGATGGCGAGATGGAATCGATCTTTCATTCCTTTTCCCACCGCCTAGAGGCGCAGAGCATCTCCGTGGCCGATTATCTGCAGATCACCGGGCAGGACCAGCAGGCATTTATCGACGATCTCAAGAGACAGGCCGACCGAAACGTACGTACCAATGTGCTCCTCGACGCCGTCGCACCGTCGGCCAAACTCGAGGTCGGTGGCGATGAGTACCGAGAATTGGTGGAAGCCCTTGCTGAACAAACCGAAGGAAATGCCGACGAGCTCATCAGTCGGTTCGCGGAAACGAACCAAGAGAAAGAGCTGCGCAGTGATATCCTGAGGCGCAAGGCGCTCGATGCGCTCCTAGAAGCTGCCGTAGCCATTGATAGTGAAGGCAATCCCGTAGACCTGTCGCCGGCAGAGGAATCGGTAGAGGAAACCGGCGAACAGATTGTGGAAGAAGAGCCCGCGGAGGATGCAGATGACGTTTGAGAACTATTTGGTGCCGACCGTTGTCGAGCAGACCAGCCGCGGCGAACGTGGATACGACATCTACAGCCGGCTCCTGAAAGACCGGATCATTTTCCTCGGCACGCCGATCGATGACACCGTTGCCAATCTGATAATGGCGCAGTTGTTGCACCTCGAGTCGGAGGACCCCGACAAGGACATCTTCATCTACATCAACTCGCCGGGTGGATCAATCACATCTCTCTTCGCCATTTATGACACGATGCAGTACATCAAACCCGATGTCAGCACGGTCTGCATGGGGATGGCAGCATCAGCGGCCGCGGTCGTTTTGGCCGGCGGCGCCAAGGGCAAGCGTTTCGGGCTGCCCCACAGTCGTGTCATGCTGCACCAACCACATGGAGGGGCCCAGGGCCAGGCGACTGACATCGAGATCCAGGCAAAACTCATCATCCAGATGCGCGAGCAACTGAATCAGATTCTCGCCGATCACAGCGGCCAGGATGTCGAGAAGGTTTCAACCGATACTGAGCGTGACTACTGGATGTTGGCGGCCGAAGCCGTTGACTACGGAATCATCGACGCGGTACTCACAAGGCGAGAACTCGCCGCGGTGACGGAAGAGGGCTGAGCTGATATGGCGAAGTTCGGTGAAGGTGGAGAGCTCCTCAAATGCAGCTTCTGCGGGAAATCGCAAAAGCAGGTCCGGAAACTCATCGCCGGTCCCGGCGTCTACATCTGTGACGAGTGCATCGATCTCTGTAACGAGATCATCGAGGAGGAGTTCGCAGGCACCGAAGAACTGGATTTCGCAGAGCTTCCCAAGCCGCAGGAGATCCTGTCATTCCTTGATGACTACGTGGTTGGACAAGAACGCGCCAAAAAGATCCTGTCGGTTGCCGTCTATAACCACTACAAGCGGGTTCGCGCCGGACTTCAACTGCGGGACGAAGTCGAGCTTCAGAAGTCGAACATTCTGCTGATCGGACCGACCGGTTGCGGCAAGACCCTCCTTGCGCAGACGCTGGCGCGAATGCTCAATGTGCCGTTCGCGATCGCCGACGCTACCGCGCTCACCGAGGCCGGGTATGTCGGTGAGGACGTGGAGAACATCCTTCTGAAGTTGATTCAGGCTGCCGACTATGACATCAAGAAGGCCGAGACCGGGATCATCTATCTCGACGAGGTCGACAAGGTGGCACGCAAAGCCGAGAACCCGTCGATCACGCGAGATGTTTCCGGCGAAGGCGTCCAGCAAGCACTGCTGAAGATCCTCGAGGGCACGGTTGCTGCGGTACCCCCTCAGGGCGGCAGGAAGCATCCGCACCAGGAGTTCATCCAGATCGACACCACCAATGTTCTGTTCGTTTGTGGCGGTGCATTCGCGGGTCTCGAGGAGATCATCGGTAGCCGCATCGGCAAGCGAGCCGTCGGGTTCGGAGCCGATATCAAGACTCGCGACGAGACCATCGAGGGCGAGTTGATGGGCAAGGTTCTGCCCGAGGATCTAATGAAGTACGGGCTCATTCCCGAGTTCATCGGCCGCTTGCCCGTTGTCGCCACTGTCGATGAGTTGGACCTTGACGCTCTGATCGAGATCCTCGAAGAGCCCAAGAACGCCCTGACCAAGCAGTACGCGAGGTTCTTCGAGTTGGACGGAGTGGAACTCGAGTTCACGTCCGAAGCACTGGTGGCGATTGCCGATCAAGCACTCAACCGGGGAACTGGGGCCCGCGGCCTCCGCGCGATTCTGGAAGAGGTCTTGCTGAATACGATGTTCGAGTTGCCATCGCGATCCGACATCGGTCGGGTGATCATCGATGAGGACGTCGTCAGGGAGCGGGTCAACCCCACACTCATCTCATTGCCCGAAATGGATGAGCCGCAAGAGCGATCAGCCTAGGTTTCCATCCTGACCTTGTCTGAATGGCGCCAATCTCATCGAAGTGTTTGTGCACTCTCAACGGTGTGCAATAGGTCAGCCGACCCATTGCATAGTCGACGCAGAGTGGCAGAATAAACCCTCACTGTCACAGAAAAGCGGTTGCACAAACCACAGACAGTGGGATAATGGAGACATAGGGCCACAAATAGTGGCGCTGGGGGCATTGGGAGGCGTCGAAGCTGGATCCGAAAACGGTCACCTGGATTCAGCCGAGCTAGTGGTGAGACCGGCCCGCCCCGTCACGAACGACGGGAGGCGGAGAAGTGAACGTAGGTCTGTTCTCGCGGGCGGCAGGAATTGCCGTGCTCGCATTCATGTTGGTAGCCGGGTCTTTCCTGGTTGTTATGCCCGATCACGCCGGGGCGGCACTGGGCCGGACGTCTATGAACGTCCTTGATGGAAACACAACCGCCGCCGATGGCGGCAGTGATTGGCTGACGCCGCCACTGAATCTGTCGGTGATCGACGATTCGGAATACATCGGACCTGCCGGACAGGTTGTTGCGGATCCCCTCGATATCCCGACAGTGTGTGACCCGGGTATCCAATTCGACTCCACCATCTTGTCTGGCTCCATCAGTGACAACCCCCCAGGTCTGACTTCCTCTCCACCGCCGCCCGCTGACAAGGCGAACCTATGCCAGACATACACGGCCTATGAGGTTGTCGATGGTCAGGTGATCTTCTACTTTGGTGCGACCAAGGTTTCGCCCAATGGTGATACCTCGATGTTCGTCGAGTTGACCCAGCAGCCAATTGTTGCCGGAGCCGCTTATCGGACGCCTGGGGACGTTCTCATTGAGTTCAACTATGGCGGTCAGGCACTGACCTCTGTTGCAACCTGGACATGGGACGGAGCCCTTTGGGTTGTCAACGGAGCG
>JBLYYS010000250.1:0-17305 GCA_048550235.1 Acidimicrobiia bacterium
CGTGCTATGCGCGGAATAGCACGCGGAGGTGGTTGACGACTTTCACACGTGTAACTACATTCGCGTAACACACCACCAGATCTCGTGGTTGCCACCCGAGGCACCACAAGATGTAGTGGTTGGCATGATAATCCAATTGCAGACGACAGACCGTGGCGTCTGCCTGACGAGCCCCGCCGAGAGCGGGGCATTCGGTCCCCTGGGGCATGCGGACGGGGATTGTGGAGAGGGAGAAAGAGATGGGCCAAGGCCTGCGGATCAACCGGCGATTCACCCAAGCCGGAGTTGATCCATACGAGAGCATCGAATGGGAACGTCGGAACTCGGTAATTGCCAACCCGGACGGGTCGGTGGTGTTCGAGATGACCGATGCAGAGATTCCGGCCAGCTGGTCGCAGGTTGCCACGGACATCATGGTCTCGAAATACTTTCGCAAGGCAGGCGTCCCTCAGTACGACGGCGAAGGCAACGAGATTCTCGACGAATCGGGGAACCGGCTCACCGGACCCGAGCGCTCCGCCAAGCAGGTCTTCAATCGTCTCGCCGAGACATGGCGTTTCTGGGGAGAAACGAAGGGGTATTTCGCGACACACGAAGATGCGGAGGCCTTCGAGGCCGAACTCAAGTTCATGCTCGCCACTCAGATGGCCGCCCCCAACTCACCCCAATGGTTCAACACGGGCCTATTCCACAACTACGGGCTCACGGGACCTGCTCAAGGATTCTGGTTCGTAGACGATGAGACAGGTGAACTCGTCGACTCTCCCGATTCCTACTCGCGGCCAGCCCCGCACGCCTGTTTCATCCTCTCCGTAGGCGACGATCTGGTCAACCCGGGCGGCATCATGGACCTTTGGGTTCGTGAGGCGAGAATCTTCAAGTTCGGGTCCGGTGCCGGCTCCAACTTCTCCGACATTCGCGCTGAAAACGAACTCCTCTCAGGCGGCGGCAAGAGCTCCGGCGTGATGTCCTTCCTGAAGATCGGCGACCGGGCGGCCGGTGCGATCAAATCGGGCGGTACGACCCGGCGGGCGGCCAAGATGGTCATCCTCGACGTCGATCATCCGGACATCGAGCAGTTCGTCAACTGGAAGAAGGCCGAAGAGGAAAAAGCCAAAGTCCTCATCCAGCACGGCGGAATGCCGGCCGACTTCAACGGCGACGCCTACGCCACTGTCTCCGGCCAGAACTCCAACAACTCGGTGCGGGTTACGAACGATTTCGTCCGCGCAGTGATGGAGAACGACACCTGGGATTTAACCAACCGCAAAGACGGTACGGTTCGCAAGACGATCAAGGCACGTGACCTATGGAGCCAGATTGCCGATGCCGCCTGGGCGTGTGCCGATCCGGGACTCCAATACCACACGACCATCAACCAATGGCACACGTGCCCGGCCGGTGGCGAGATCAGAGCTTCCAATCCGTGCTCGGAGTACATGTTCCTCGACGACACGGCCTGCAACCTGGCCAGCCTCAACCTGGTCAAATTCCACAACCAAGACACCGGTCGATTCGACATAGAGACGTACGAACACGCGGTCAGGCTGTGGACGGTTGTCCTCGAGATCTCAGTGGCAATGGCCCATTTCCCATCGATGGAGATCGCCCAGGGTTCGTACGACTATCGGACCCTCGGCCTCGGATATGCCAACTTGGGCTCATTGCTCATGCGACAGGGAATAGCGTATGACTCCGACCAAGGGCGCTCTATCGCCGGCGCGTTGACGGCCATCCTCACAGGCACGTCCTATGCCACCAGCGCCGAGATGGCCGCGGCAGTTGGACCGTTCCCGAAGTACTCGGAGAACCGCGAGTCTATGTTGCGGGTTATTCGCAACCATCGGCGTGCGGCCTACGGAGCCACCGACTTCGAGGAAGTCGGCCACGAAGTCATGACGATCGACGAGGCGACCTGTCCGGCGGAGCTTGTCGGGGCGGCTCGCGATTCATGGGACAAAGCACTGGAGTGGGGCCAAGAGGTCGGATACCGGAACGCCCAGGCCACCGTGCTGGCGCCGACGGGAACCATCGGGCTCCTGATGGATTGTGACACGACAGGCGTCGAGCCCGATTTCGCTCTGGTCAAGTTCAAGAAACTGGCAGGCGGCGGGTTCTTCAAGATCGTGAACCAGTCGGTTGCTCCGGCCCTATCGGCACTCGGCTATGACGATCACCAGATCGAGGACATGGTCGATTACGTGGTCGGCACCAGCACGCTGTTGAATGCCCCGCACATCAACCGCCAGTCGTTGATTGAGAAAGGCTTCAGCGCCGACGACCTCATCAGGATCGAGAAGGCGCTACCCGGTGTATTCGACCTTGGACAGGCTCTCTCTCCACACGTTCTCGGCGAGGAATCGCTCCGGAGGCTCGGGTTCTCTGAAGATCAGTACAACGCGTTCGACTTCGATCTCCTGACCAAACTCGGATTCTCCCGGTCGCAAGTTGTTGAAGCCAGCGACGCCATCTGTGGCCGGCAGACGATCGAAGGCGCTCCGCATCTCCTCGATGAACACCTTCCTGTGTTCGATACAGCAAATCGCAACGGGCGCTATGGAACAAGGCTGATCCATCACCATGGCCACATCAAGATGATGGCCGCCGCCCAGCCCTTCATTTCAGGCGCAATCTCCAAGACGATCAACATGCCGAACGAGGTGTCCCCCGAGGACATTGAGGGAGCCTACGAAATGTCTTGGCGGCTGGGCTTGAAGGCAATGGCGCTCTATCGCGACGGCTCAAAAGCCTCCCAACCGCTCTCCTCGACGACGGACGAAGCAGACAATGAGGAACAGGACCAGGACATCAACGCCGCCCTGCAGCAGGAGAAGGCCCTTGCCTGGGGCCAGATCCCTGCCGGCCTCTCCCCCACCGAGGCATACGACCAGGGAATGCAACCGCCCCGTTTCATGCTTCCCTCCCGCCGCAGTGGATTCACCCAGGAGGCTCGCATAGGCGGCCACAAAGTGTTCCTGCGCACCGGCGAGTATGAAGACGGGACGTTGGGCGAGCTGTTCATCGACCTGGCCAAAGAGGGGGCGACACTCCGAGGCATCCTCTCGTGCTTTGCCATCGCTGTCAGCAAGGGGTTGCAGTACGGGGTGCCGCTCGAGGAGTTCGTCGACACGTTCGTGTTCCAGACGTTCGAACCGCGTGGCATGGTCGAAGGCCACCCGCACATCAAGATGTCCAACTCGATCGTCGACTACGTATTCCGGGCGCTAGGCGTCGAGTACTTACATCGAGATGAACTGGCCCAGGTTCCGCCGGTGCGGCCGGCCGAGTTGCCCGAACCACCAAAGGGCCTTGCCGTCGAGGCCGGCATCCAGCTCGACCTAACCGAAGCAGCCATGGAGTCACAGATAGACGCCCAGGTGGATGCCGCTCGTTTCGTGGACAGCCCTTCCTCCAACGGGTCGAACGGCAACAATCCGGCCAGAGAACCGGTAACGGTCGGCGCCGCGGTTCGTCCGGATGGCGACACGGCAGCCAGTGCCCAACCGGAGTCCCAGGCGGGTCCCGATGTTGGAGATGCACCCGCTTGCTCAAACTGCGGCAATATCACGGTTCGTAGCGGTTCTTGCCACGTGTGCCTGACATGCGGGGACACAACCGGCTGTAGCTGACGATCCTCTGTTTCGGGGCGTCCAATCAGACTGAGGTATTCAGAGCCTTGGTCGGAAGACGGTAGATGTAGGCAGCGATGCCAACGGCCAGCATCACGAGGGCAACCCGAACGATGGCGTTGGTAGACGCGAACACGATCGTGGTCGAGAAGGTGGCGGCTATGGCAACGATCGACAATGCCTTCGCCCGGCGACTGAACCCGAGCCCTGCGCGCCAATCCCGCACGATCGGACCGAACACACGGTGGCCGATAAGCCAGTTGTCGAAGCGCTCGGACGAACGAGAGAAGAAATAGGCTGACAACAGCACGGGCCCGGTGGTGGGTATACCGGGAAGCACGAGCCCGACGACCGCGACGCCAAGGCTCAAGAAACCGAGCCCCGTCAGGATGATACGGGCAATCCGCCGCTGTGCCTGTTTCGCCATGGCCCGGCAGCATATCGCCCTCGTTTCCAACAGCGGGTCGAGAAACCCGCCTCGATCATCGGCGAACGACCCGTCAACATCACTCACCTGAGCCGGAACCTTGCCGACAGGGCCTCAGAGACGCTTCAGGGGTATTGCGTCGAGAGGAGCGAGCCATTGCAGGGAAACACCGTTCACCCGACCGCCGTTGTGGGGGACCACGTCCGGATGGGGGTCGGTAACACGATCGGGCCGTACGCCGTTGTCGTCGGTTGCGTTGAACTCGGCGACCACAACTGGATCGGTCCGTTCGTTTCTCTTGGGACGCCCGCACAGATGCGAGGTGGACCTCATCCGGCCTGGAACTCTCACACATCGTATGGGATTCGGATCGGTTCCGACAACGTGATCCGCGAGCATGTCACGATCCACGAAGGAACCGAGAAAACAACCTTCGTTGGCGACAACTGCTACTTCATGACGGGTTCACACATACCGCACGACGCGATCATTGAGGACGAGGTCACACTCGCCAACTCGGTACATCTCGGCGGACACTCCTGGATCGGCCAGGGAGCGAACCTCGGCCTCGGGGTACAGGTGCATCAACGGAGCGCACTAGGAGCAGGTGTGATGATCGGTATGAACTCCACCGTGACCCGCCACATCCCGCCATTTGCGTTGGCTGTCGGGTCGCCTGCACGCATCCGAAGCGCCAACACCCGCGGTTTGGAGCGCCTCGGAGTTGCGCCCGACGTGATCACAGCAATCGATCTCCACTATCGCAACGGAGGGACGGGTCCTCCCACCACCGATCTGCTCGACCTGAATCCACACCTCGACGCCTTCCTCCTCCATGCAGCGGGTTCTCATGCATGACCTCCCGATGGTGCCCCTCGCCAAAGTGGTCATCGACGAGGAACAGCAGCGGCGGGTTCTCGAAGTCCTCCAATCCGGGGTTATCGCCCAGGGTCCGATGGTCGAGCAATTGGAGGATCTGGTTGCGGAGATCTGCTCAACTCAATTCGCCATGGCAGTCAGCTCGGGAACTACCGCACTCGAAATCGGTCTCAGAGCAGCAGGGATAGGCCCCGGCGATGAGGTAATCACCGCCCCGATCACATTCGGAGCAACACTCAATGCCATCCTCCATACCGGAGCATCAGCCCGGTTTGCCGACATATCGCCCGACGGGACCATCGCACCGGACTCGGTTGCCGACCTCATCAATCCGCGCACCGCTGCGATTCTCCCTGTGCACCTATATGGATATCCGGCCGACATGTTGAAACTGGATTCGCTCGCACAGGACAATGGCCTCCAAATCATCGAAGACGCTGCTCAGGCGGTCGGCGCCTCGATTGCAGGAAGGACAACAGGCAGCTTCGGTGTCGGATGCTTCTCCCTCTACGCCACCAAGAATGTCACTGCCGGAGAGGGCGGCGTGATAACCACAAACGACCCGGAAATCGCCTCCGAAGTTCGACTGCTGAGGAACCAGGGAATGTCGGGACGGTATGAATATGCGCGAGTTGGATTCAACGCACGGATGACCGACGTCCATGCCGCCCTGGCAGTCCCCCACCTGCAACGCCTGGAGGGAATCAACGAGACTCGCCGATCAAATGCTGCTCGCCTCACTGATGGGCTAGAAGGACTTCCCGGCATCACGGTTCCGGCAACCGAAACTGATCGGTATCACGTCTTCCACCAATACACGTTGCGATGCTCGAGTACTGAGTTGAGAGACCGCATCGTCCGCGTGCTGACACAACGCGGGATTGGATGTGGAGTGATCTACCCAAAGGTCGTCTATGACTATGACTGCTACCGGAGTCATGATCGAGTAGTCCTCGACGAGGTCCCGGTTGCAGAGCAGTTCGTTACCGAAGTGGTGTCACTTCCCGTCCATCCACATCTGGCCGCCGAAGATGTCGATCGTGTTGTCAGTGCTGTACGCTCAGCAACCGTTGGCTGATCGGTCCAACCTTGGCAACAACCTCGTGGGACGGCAACACACTGTCGCGCTCGACCTTGGGGTCGACTTCTCCCGCCGCGAGGGACAGGAAGTGGCGGAACTGCAGCGCAAGCGGCTCCCCCTCCTGTCTGACAAACGGGATGTCGACCACGGTTTCTGCCCGGTATCCGCTGGCAAACATCAGAGCTTCCTGAGACACGTGCCGATAGACGGTGAGGGTACGGCGAAGGAGATCGAGCTCGAACAGAGCTGAACCGGTAGCGACTCTGAACTCCCGGACTTTTCTCTGACCCATTCGACTCGCGGAGACGGTGGCAAGGGCTCCCGATTCCAGGGTGACCGTGGCGTCGGCGATCTCATCAAAGCCGGTAGAAGGAGACCACCACGTTGTCCCCGACGCCTCAGTCGGACCGACCTCACCCGTCAAGGCGAACACGAGATCAGCATCGTGGATCAACAAGTCATGAACGACGCTGAGTGCAGCCCGCGGATTGGGAGGTGAATGACGCATTCCCACGATGTGGATCGCCGGACCCTCCATCGCAATCTGGTCACGGGCAGCTATCACCACCGGGTTGAAACGTTCGACGAAACCGCACATCATCGGAGTCCCACGCCGTTCCGATATGCCGATCAGCCGGCGGGTCTCATCGATATCAGAAGCAAGCGGCTTCTCGACCAGAACGGGGATACCCTCCTCGATCAGTGGTCGGGCTACCTGCAGGTGGGTGTGGGCGGTGGTGGCGACCACTGCCATGTCACAGGACAAGGCGTCCTCAACATCTTGCGAGAATCGCGCTCCGTACGTTTCGGCGAGGTCGGCTGCTCGTCCCACTTCACAGTCAACCACTACCCCGAGGGTTGCATGCTCAGAGTTGGCGATCGTTCGAGCATGATTGGCACCCATGGACCCGGCACCGATCAGAGCAACCGAGGGCTTGGCCAATCTCGAGTGGCGCACGGCGGAATCTCCGGGGACTGACATCAAGGGGCCAGTCGACTCGGTGCCACATCAATTAAGCGCCCGCGTCGCGATCAGATCTTGGACCGAGTCGGCCTGGAAGCTTCGAACGAATGCCATCCAACAAGCGCCGTGCCCAAACGAACTCTCCCGCCAGAATCGCCAGACCACCGATAACGAAAGGCCATCCGGGCATGAGCGGCAAGAACCATCCGACCAGACCCAGCACGAGCGCCAACACACCGACCGCGACGATCCCGATCCGAATTACGAGATGGCGCTCCTTCGGACTCTGCATGGACACACCTTGCCATGTCTTCGTGACAAAGTCTGAACTGAGCCATCCCGAGTATTGAACCCGGTAGTCTGCCGGTCGATGGCGAACGACACGATCCTGGTCCGCATTAGCGGCAGAGATGCCCCGGGGATTACCGCAGGGCTCCTCGACATCCTCTCCCTTGGTCGAGCCGAGGTCTTCGACATGGAACAGGTTGTCGTTAGAGGCAGACTCACCCTCGACCTTCTCGTCGGTTTGTCGACCGAACACCAGACTCTGAAGGACCTGTTGTTCTTCGGCTGGCAACGCGGGATCGACGTAGAGTTCGACGTCGTCGACGAGCAACCTGCCGCTCCGCCCGGAGGCCGCTACGCGGTCACGATCCTCGCTCCGGACCTCGCGGCCGACGCGCTGGCGGCCGCCACCGCCGCTATTGCCGGAGCAGGCGGCAACATCGACCGCATCCTCCGACTCTCGAACTACCCGGTCATGAGCTACGAGTTCATCGTCTCCGGTGCGGATTTCGATCTCCTGCGCTCCGAACTCCTCAGCGCCTCGCAAGCTTTCCGGCTCGACGTGGCGGTGCAACCCGAAGGGCTACAACGCCGTGCCAAGCGCCTGGTCGTTCTGGATGTGGATTCAACGCTGATCCAGAACGAGGTCATCGATCTTCTCGCCGCCGAGGCGGGCAAACAGACAGAGGTCCAGGCGATCACCGATCGCGCCATGCGCGGAGAACTCGACTTCGAGGGTGCGTTACGGTCGCGGGTCGAACTCCTGCGTGGTCTGGACGCGACGGCTCTCGATCGGGTAGCAGACCGCATCTTAATGACGCCGGGCGCCAGGACCTTTGTCCGGACACTCCACAGACTTGGATATGAGGTGGCTCTGGTCAGCGGCGGTTTCGGCGTCTTCGTCAATGCTCTGGCGGCTGAGCTGAATGTTGAGCACAGCTACGCCAACCACCTGGTGTTGGACGAGGGGGTGGTCACCGGAATGCTCGAAGGCCCGATCGTGGATCGAGCCGGCAAAGCGGCGGTTCTCCGCCGTGTGGCTGCTGAGCGGGGCATCCCCCTCGAGCAGACAGTTGCAGTAGGCGACGGCGCCAACGATCTCGATATGCTCGCGGCCGCCGGGCTTGGAATCGCCTTCAACGCCAAGCCGGTCGTGAAAGAAGCGGCCGACACAGCGGTCTCAGTCCCCTACCTGGATGCAGTCCTTTTTCTACTCGGCATCCGTCGCGAGGACGTCGAAGAGGCGGACGCTGCCGACCCCACCCTCTGAGTTCTCTGCAGGAGTCAGTTCCAGCCGCGATCGTCCTGCTTCAGGGCGGTGTCGATCGAAAGGGCTGCCGCTACTACCAGCGAAAGCAGGGGCTGGGCGAGGCGATTGTGGATCTGCACGACGTAGTTGTCTGCAGTCGTGAACATCGTCTTGGCGAGGCCTTCCCAGGTCTTGGTGATGCGAGCGACCTCGGTTCCGGTGGCATCTTCAATGCGGAAGTTCCAAGCTCTCCAGTTCTCGGCTTTGATGGCGCCTAGTTCCTGCCCGCCCGACTCCAGCGCGAAGTTGATTTTGCCAATCACATTGCGTTGCACGATGCGACCGAGTTCCCGCCCAATTGGATCCTCAACCACCACCGTCGACTTGAAGACTTTGGCCGGGCGGGTGAGCCTCAAGACCACGGTGCCGGCGCTGTCGGCCACTTCGAGGCGATGTGTCATGAACTGATCGACCGACGAGAGCAACCGCATGGCCTTCTTGAGTGTCGACTGGCCGACTTGGTTGACGGCCCCGATCTGCCTCCCCGATTGGTCAAATACGCCGTACTGGTTGTTGAGTTCGATCAGTTTGGCCTTCTGATTGACCACTAGAACGGGCTCACTGAAAAGGGTCCCGCCTCCGGTCGAACCGGCCTCGATCCCCGCACCCGAGTATCCCTCACCTGCGACCTGGTCCCGGATCTTCTCCGGATTGGCAGCATCATCGAGAGTCAGGGCGGCGTCGAAACGATCGAGACCATCGGTCGGGTCGACACTCTGCACACCGTTGTCTGCCACATGTTCGGTCCACGCCGAGCCATCCCAGTATCGATACTGATGTCGTTTAGTCGGATCCGGAAGCCAGGCTCGTTCTTGGGTCATACACCAATCGTCGCAGGATCCGG
Source organism: Acidimicrobiia bacterium (assembly GCA_048550235.1). Taxonomy (GTDB): domain Bacteria; phylum Actinomycetota; class Acidimicrobiia; order Spongiisociales; family JAHEDJ01; genus JAHEDJ01. Next base: position 9,419 of record JBLYYS010000250.1, read on the forward strand.
CACTCCGCGACGTCGAAACGGACGTTCAATTGGCCCCACCTCAGCTCGAACGATTGTGTTCGGTACTGTTACTCCCACCCTCAGGAGGAGCCATGCAGCTACCGGCCGGCGTCGAAGAACGCATTCGCACCGAATCCACCATGTGGATGACCACCGTGAGACCGTCTGGTCAACCCCAACCCTCTCCCATCTGGTACTGGTGGGACGGAACAGAGTTCCTCATGTTCAGCAAGGACGACACGGCACGCCTCACCAACATCGCTGCCAACCCCAAGGTGTCTCTCAACCTCGACGGGGATGGACGCGGTGGCGCGATAGTCATTGTCGAAGGTGTCGCCAGAATAGACCGATCCCTTCCACCGGCTCGTTCCGTGCCCGAGTACATAACCAAGTACCAGGAGTTCCTCGATTCCTACGGCTGGACCGCGGAAGGCTTCTCAGTCGACTACCCGGTTCCCGTCAAGATCACGCCGACGGGCCTGCGCGCGTGGTGAGGTAGACGGCCGGTCTACAGATCAGGCTCTGGCCTCCTGCAGTGACTCCTCAAACGCCTGCAGCGTCTTGGCAACGTCCTCATCGGTATGGGCAGAACAGATGAACCAGGGTTCGAGCGCGTCGTCTACCGGGAACACCCCCTTGCCGATCATCCGCATGATGACATCGGAGTACAGCTCTTCGTCATGATTGGCGGCGTCACGGAAATCATGCGGGGCTTCATCCGAGAAGACCAGTCCAAACATCGCCGGGACACCAACGATATGGGCCGCCACGCCCTGGTCGGCACACACCCCGGCGAGACCTTCCATCAAGCTGGTTCCGATCTTCTCGATCTGTGTGAAAGGCTCTCCGGTCGACAGCTTGGCGATGGTGGCGCCCGCGGCCGCCACCGCTACTCCATTGGCCGAATACGTTCCGGCCTGCGAGATGCCGCCCTTGGCCCATCCCTGAATCACTTCACCTCGTCCGGCGATCGCAGCCACCGGAAATCCGTTGCCCATCGCCTTGGCGAACGTCCCGAGATCGGGTGCTACGCCAAAATACTCGCCGGCTCCTCCCAAACCCATCCTGAACCCTGTCTTGACCTCGTCGAAGATCAGCACTGAGCCATAGTCGGTACATAGCAGTCGCAAGCCTTCCAGGAATCCATCGTCGGGCATGATCCCGAATGCGTTACCGAGCATCGGCTCAACTATGACACCAGCGATCTGGTAGCCCTGATCCCGGAACAACCGCTCGGCGGCTTCGAGGTCGTTGAACGGCAACACCCGGATATAGGACCGAATGGACTCCGGGATTCCAGACGAACTCTGCAGCGGAATCGGTCGAGAGCGTGAACCCAATGCGTCGGGTGGAGCTCCCGCAGTCGAGAACATGACGTAGTCGTGGACTCCGTGGTATTGGCCTTCGAACTTCAGAATGACATCGCGGCCGGTGAACCCACGGGCCAGGCGGATCGCATGCATCGTCGCTTCGGTACCCGTGTTGCTGAAACGCAGTTGCTCCACCCACGGGACCGCCTTGACGAATCCTTCGGCGGCTTCGATCTCGCGTCTCTGGGTCATAGCGAAGGTGGTCCCCGCAGCTGCCGACTCGGCGACTGCCCGGGCAACATCCGGATCTCCGTGTCCCAGGATCACCGGACCGAAACCGAGCTGATAGTCGATGTAGCGGTTTCCATCCATGTCGATCACATGGCCGCCCTCACCATGGTCGATGACCATGGTGTCCTCGTCGCCCCAGTACCTGAACTGACTCGAGACCCCATTCACCAACGCAGCCTTCGCTCTGCCAAACCAAGCTGCCGTCTGTTCACCCTGCAAACCCATGATTCTCCTCCTGATCGTGACGCTGTCGAAAATCGCAATCGAACTGCTCGACACGCCGCTGAGAGCCGCGGCAGGAAGTCAGCGCTCGTTGCAGACGGGGTCCGGCCGGGAAGCCTGATCCGCAGTTGCCCGAGAATGCCGATCAAGCGCGGCACAACAGATTCAACTTTGCTCTCGACTTCAACCTAGACGAACACGATCTGCAGACGAAGCGTTGTCGCAGGCCTCTGAGCCATAATGACACCAACCCGACATTGGAGATCCATGGCTGAAATCCTGAAGATGTATCTCGCCGGTGAATGGACGGAGGGAACCGGCCAAGAGCACCACGAGCTGATCTCGCCGGTAAACGGTGAGCACATCGCCACCGTCCCGCTCCCCTCCGCCGCGGACGTTGATCGAGCAGTTGCGGCCGCGCGGGAGGCTGCAGACGAGATGCGACACTGGACGGCATTCGAACGGGCCGAACTCTGTCTCCGGATCGCTTCAGCGATCGAGCCTCTGGTGCCGGAAATTGCTCGTATCCAGACTCTCGAACAGGGCAAGCCGTACCACGAGGAATCGCTCGCAGATATCGAGGAAGCAAACCAGTATTTCTACAACGCAGCGGAGGACGTCAAACGTTTGACGGGTGAAGTGATCCCCACTTCCAGCCGGTCCAAGCGCATGTTCACCTTCCGCCGGCCGGTGGGTGTCTGGGCGGCCATCACGCCGTGGAATTTCCCGGTGACGATTCCGTTGGAGTACATCGGTCCTGGGCTGGCCACCGGCAACGCGGTCATCGTCAAACCGCCTGAGTTCACGCCATGGGCATTGCTCAAGTTGGCAGAAGCGTTCGACGAAGCTGGCGTCCCCAAAGGGGCCGTCTCCGTGCTGCCGGGTGGCGGTTCCGTCGGCGAGACCCTGGTCACCCACGAGGGAGTAGATGCGATCGGATTCACCGGATCATCTGCCACCGGCAAACGGATCATTGCCGCGATGGGCGTGAAGCGCTCGATCATGGAGATGTCGGGCAATGGACCCACGATCATCACGGCGGATGCGGATCTCGAGGCGGCAGCCCCATTGGCCGTCTACGGCGCCTACTACAACGCCGGTCAGGTCTGCTGCGCTACGGAGCGGGTCATCGTCCTCGACGAGGTGCACGACGACTTCGTCGCACTGGCGGTCGAAGCTGCCAAAGACGTGAGATTGGGAGACCCATTTGACGCGACCACCAACATGGGACCGCTGAACAATGAACCAACGGCTTCGAAGATGGACGCCCACATTGCCGATGCGCACGACCGGGGCGCTCAGGTACTAGTTGGCGGTGGGCGAGCAAAGGGCTACCCGACCGATCTGTACTACGACTTCACGATCGTCGACAACGTGCCCGAGCAGAGCGCTATTTCGCAGGAAGAGTCGTTTGGACCGGTACTACCAATCCTCCGTGCTGCCGACGACGCCGAAGCGGTGGCGATCGCCAACCGCTCGCGGCTGGGACTCCAGGCAGCGGTATTTACACGGGAGCTCTCCAAGGCCTTCTGGTATGCCGATCGAATCCGCTCAGGCACCGTCGTGGTCAACGACTCAACGGATTTCTGGGAGACATTTCAGCCGTTTGGCGGTGCTGCCGGAACCGATACCGGGTGGGGCAGGGGCCGAATCGATGAGTTCACCGACCTGCAAACGGTCGTGTTCGACATTGGCAGCCAGGACGGCTGAGGCACGGTCGGCCGCGCCGACCTCGAGGACTTCCTATTGCCGGTCGAGCGGGGGCATGCCCCAGGCGTAGGTTTGTTTTGCCAACCTCAGGTATGTCTGTGCTTCGAGGGACAGCACTCCATCCAGGGCCCGGAGCTCGCTCAGAACGTCCAGAAGGTGATCGTTGTCGGTGCACAGCACCTCGACCAGCATGTCGAAACGTCCGGCTGTAAGCACAACGTATACGGCTGCGTCCAGCGCACCGATCTTGGCGCTGAGCTCCTCTATGTCTCCGTCGACGGTCATCCCGACCATTGCCTGGACGGTGAACCCGATGCGAAGGGGATCGGTGACCGCCACGATGTCGAGGACCCGTGATTCGATCAACCGATTCACTCTCAGCCGTATGGCGGCCGGGCTGAGGTCGACCATCTTCGCCAAATCGGCATAGTTGGCGCGTCCGTTGATCTGGAGGGCAGCAATGATCTCCAGATCCTTGCCGTCGAGGTCTCCCCCGTTTGCCACATCCGATCGCCGTCCGATGAGAAGCTCCTTCGATCAAGCGAGGTTTCAGAATACCCGCTTCCTGGTACTCAATGTTGCCGATCCGACAAAAAGGCGCCCATCTCACTTGCCGATCGCTCAAAAGCTATGGTAGATATGACGTAATCGGAAATCTCAGCCGGTGTGGGCGAATGGAGTAGATGATGACGGCCAACATCAATCTCGACCGTGTGGCGGATCTGACCAAGTCGATGGAGGAGTCGCTGCGAGTCCGCACCGCCAAATCGGGTGAATTCGTGGAGGAAGCCAAGCAGGTGCTTCCCGCCGGCGTGGCTTCTTCGTTCCAGGATCAATCACCACACCCGATCTTCATCGTCGAAGGACACGGATCAAGGGTCATCGACCTGGACGGCAACGACTACGCCGACTTCCACAACGGTTTTGGAGTTATGGTCGTCGGCCACGCCAATCCCGTCGTCGCCGAAGCGATCAGCGCCACAGCGAAGAAAGGGACTCACTTCGCGGCCCCCAACGCCAGCGCCGTTCGTGTCGCCCGTGAACTATCCAGACGCTTCCGCCTGCCGAAGGTACGGTTCTCGAACTCGGGCACAGAGGCCACACTGGACGCCGTTCGCCTGGCCAGAGCCTTCACAGGCAAGGATGGCCTGATCAAGATCGAAGGCTCCTATCACGGGCACCACGACGCCGTAATGGTGTCGGTGCATCCCGATCCGGCCAAGATGGGACCCCGAGCAAAACCAATATCAGTGCCGCAGTCGGCGGGCATACCTCAGTCGCTTCTCGATATGGTCGTGGTCGTTCCGTTCAACGACCCGGAAGCACTCGACGCGGCCTTGTCCGCCAATCCTGATGTCGGCACCATGATCATCGAACCGATCATGCTGAACATCGGTGTGGTTCCGCCAGAACCCGGCTACCTAGCCGCCGTTCGCGAGATCACCCGCAAGCACGGGGTGGTGCTCATCTTTGACGAAGTCAAGACCGGAGCAACTGTCGCAGCCGGAGGAGCGGTCGAGAAATACGACGTAGTTCCCGATCTGGTTGCCCTCGCCAAGGCGACCGGGGGTGGCACCCCGATCGGAGCAGTTCTTGGGACCGAAGAGATCATGGCCCAGATCAGCGACGGAACGGTTGCTCAGATCGGCACCTTCAACGGCAACCCCCTGACGATGGCAGCCGCAGAAGCCACGCTCACCAGAGTGCTGGACGACGCCGCCTACAAGCGCCTCGATGAGATCGGTCAGCGGATTCTCGACGGCTGCCAGGACGTTTGCGATAGATACCGGCTACCGGCCTATGCGGTCGGAGTCGCCTCCAAGGGTTGTGTCATGTTCGCGGAACAGCGGATCGTCGACTACCGGTCGTATGCCGAGCACTTCAACGAACAACTCAACTACCTCGGCTGGCTCTACCACATGGTGAACGGCGTCTATATGACGCCCGGCGCCGACGAGCAATGGACACTCTCCGTGCTGCACAGCGACGCCGAGATCGACCACTACGTGGATGTCTTCGAACAGTTCGCCAAGGACGTCACGACCGGATAGAGGAGAGAATGGGTCCCGAGATAGAGCCCGCAATGTCGGAAGAGGTCGGTTCACAAGCGCGACCTGCCGCCGCCGACGTTGCAGTGAGTCTGCGCAGCGTTACCAAGAAGTTCGGCGAAGACGTTGTGGCAGTCAACAAGGTCGACCTCGACATCCGGGACGGCGAGTTCTTCTCGCTCCTCGGTCCTTCCGGCTGCGGCAAAACCACAACGCTGCGGATCATCGCCGGCCTCGAGTTCCCGACCGACGGCAGCGTGCAGGTATACGGCGAGGAAATGGCTCTACGGCCTCCTAACAAGAGACCGATCAATACGGTCTTCCAGTCCTATGCCCTCTTCCCTCACATGAACGTCGAGGACAACATCGGGTTCGGGTTGCGCATGCAGAAGGTCGACAAGGAGGAAGTGCGTGAACGCGTCGGAGAGGCCATCGACCTCGTCCGCCTCACCGGCCTCAACAACCGTCGGCCGGGTGCCCTGTCCGGCGGCCAACAACAGCGCGTCGCGCTGGCGCGGGCACTGGTCAACCGGCCGAAGGTACTCCTGCTCGACGAGCCGTTGGGGGCCCTAGACCTCAAGCTTCGCCAGACCATGCAATTCGAACTCAAAGATATCCAAGCCGACGTCGGCATCACTTTCGTCTACGTCACCCACGACCAAGAGGAAGCCCTGACGATGTCGGACAGAATCGGCGTCATGAACGAGGGTGAACTAGCCCAGGTGGGCACGTCCGACGAGATCTACGAATCTCCCAGCAACCTGTTCGTGTCCAGCTTCGTGGGCGAAATGAACTTCCTGCCCGCCGAGATCGCCGAGCCTGGTTCGGTTCGCCTTTCCGATGGCGAAGTTGTCAGGGCAAAGACAGACGCGACTGCTGGGACGAAGGTCACTCTCACCCTACGACCGGAGAAACTCCACCTCTTCGCAGACATCAACGAAGTTCCGCCCGATCGCAACGCCCTCCGCGGCACCGTTGCCAGAAAGACGTTCTTCGGAGACTCCTTGTCATACGAGGTCCACATCGGACAGGCCGGCTCCGTCGACGTCAGAGTGGAGAACATACCGGTTCAGAGAAGGTGGGACGTTGGAGACGAAGTGGTAGTCGACTTCCATCCAGAGGCTGCGACGGCGCTGACGAAATGACCGCCACCGACGAACACAAGAGCTTGCAAGAGCTTGTAGCCAACCCGGAGTTCGAACGCCGGGCACAGCGGCGAGAGTCGTGGCGTGGGTTCTTCCACGCCATACCCGCCTACGTCTACCTGATCCTATTCTTCGTACTGCCGCTGGTAATTGTGTTCGTCTTCTCTTTCGCCAGCCGGGGCCCAACGGGAAAACCCATCCTCGACGGTTGGAACACCGACTCGTGGACCAGGATCACCGAGCCGCTGGTGAGCACGATCGTCACCCGCTCTCTGTGGATCGCCGCCCTCAACACGATCTTGTGCTTGTTTATCGGCTATCAGTTCGCCTACTGGATCGCGACACGGGCGAAGCAGAGAACGCGGACTCTCCTGCTGATCCTGGTGCTGATTCCGTTCTGGTCGAACTTCCTCGTCAGAACATACGCGTGGAGAATGCTCCTCGACTCCGACGGATACATCACACAACTTGGTGAGCTGACCGGGTTGTGGGGAAGGATGCTCTTCACCGTTCCGGCCGTCTTCATCGGACTCCTGTATGGCTATCTGCCGTTTATGGTGTTGCCGCTCTACGCCGCTATCGAGCGGATCGATTGGAGCCTCGTCGAAGCAGCGAGAGACCTCTACGCATCCGGATTCAAGGCTTTCCTGAAAGTCACTCTGCCGTTGTCCCGTCCGGGGATCATTGCCGGATCGATCCTCGTCTTCATTCCCAGCCTGGGTGCATATGTGACTCCCGATATCCTCGGGGGTGCGAAGACAACGCTCTTGGGGAACTTCATCGTCACTCAATTCGGGTCGGCGCGGAACTGGCCGTTCGGATCCTCATTGTCCGGCGCCATATTGATCGTCATGCTGCTGGCAACCATCGTGTACTTCCGCACCGGGGGGAAGACCGTTTGAGACGCTCCCCGACATCAGCTCGCTCACGGATGGACCGCTGGTTGTCGTTCAACGGTTGGTTCGTCTTCGGCTTCCTGTACTTGCCGATACTCGTGGTCATGCTCTTCTCATTCTCCGGTGCCTCGAATGTTGGGGTTTGGGGCGGTTTCTCGCTGCGGTGGTACGAGAGGATGTTCGGCAACTCCCAGCTACTCAACGCCCTCGAGAACTCCCTGTGGGTAGCTCTGTGGTCGACAATCGTCGCGACGATCTTCGGCAC
>JBLYYS010000251.1:0-2552 GCA_048550235.1 Acidimicrobiia bacterium
GCCCGTGCAGGCGGGACAAACGACGGACGTCCCGGGGGCGGTCGACTCTCCCATAGCTCCTGGCGTCAAGGTCTCCCCGACTCTGGATCAGGGCCTTGGCCGAGGAGGTCTGCGCCGGCGTCCGCGATGTAGGCATCCGGGTATGCGGCGATTGCGGCATCCGGGTCTTCCAGGGCCAGAGTGCTATTGACTCCTGCGGTGGTAGTCCAACCAGTCACGAGCTCATTCCAGGAGATACTGGTCACCACGTCGGTCGGGAGCCCTTCCGAGGGGCCGCCGCCGGCTCCGTCGAAACGGACGGTCACCGTCCCGCCACCCGCGGCGGGGTATCGGCATTCATTGTCGTATTCGACCGTCTGGTCCGACCAGACGTAATCGTGACACTGGTCGGGTTCACCGAAAGATGAGTCGGCGGTGGCCCTGGTGTCACCCAGCGCCAGACCGGGCACCGACACTCCTTCATAGACGGTCCCCTCGCCCGGAGCAGCTGCAGCCGCCGGCAGGGCGATGGTGAGGATCAGTAGGGCGACGATGGCCGCACCGAGCGTTGTTCGTTTCATGGATTTCCCCCTGTGGGAAGGACGTTTCTCCAACGGGCCGCGCCAAGAACGTGGTCCTGACTTCATTGAACAACTGTTTCCTTACAGGTTCCTTACCGGAAGGTAAATTCTCTTCAATCGTACGCTTCTGTGGCGGCAGCTGAGGCGAGTTGCCCACCCGGGCGGAGCGTCCGGTGGGGTTGCAGCACTTGGTTGATCGACCCGTTTCTCGCTCACCCCTCCAGGGTCTGGGTTGGTGGATTACGCCGCTTGATGGCATAAGGAAGCTGTGCATTCGATCACCGAGGCTGACCGCGCGGAATCTTCTCGCGGCCAGGGGCATGTTCCTCTAGCGCGTTCGTCGGCTGAGTGACATGGTGGTGGGTGAGGTGCTCCGACAACTATGGGCACACAATTGGGAGGTAAGCATGAGGAGAGCACTAGCACTTGCTTTTGTCATGGTCCTGATCCTTGGCGTCGCTCCTACGGTCGGCGCGCAGAGCGATGCCGGTCCGGATGCATCGACTTGGGTGCAGACCGAGTCCATGGGGGCGTGGGTCATTCTGAAGGCGAAGGACAAGTGCGTTGACGAGACCTGGATCCAAAGCCATCTCACCTTCTTCCGAGGCGGGACTGGTGATGAAGTCCCAGAGGATCCTTTTGACAATGCCGGCGTCTTCACTGCCGTCGAGGACGGCACGACCACTCATTCAGGCGACATCTGGTGGATCCCGACCGGTCGAACTCGGCTGGAACCGATGAACCCGCTCGATCCGTGCAACCCTGCGTCTGGATTCCCGGTCCAGGGTGAGTTCCACGGCAAAGGAGCAATGAGGATCACATCGTCGGACGGTCCCGGGCCGTCTCGGGTGGGCGTGACCTGTACGCTCAGTTTCACGACCCATCTGCGTGGGACAACCGGGCCGCCGCCTGAGTATGGATGGACCGGAAAGTCTCTGATCCATTGTGACGACGGGTCGCAGATCCATATGGATATCGTCGGACCTACCGGACCTGGACTCGAAACGGGCGGTTTCGATGAAGTGGGAACCGGGGTGATCCACGACAAGAAGAGGTAGATCCAACCGACATCACTTGCTGAGCAACGTCTCCGAGTTGGGAGCCTGTACCCATTGGTGCAGGCTTCCGCATTCTGGGGCCGTCTCACCCCGTGAGTGCCTATGGACCTCATGGGCTCTTGATTGCCGCCTCAGTGGGTTTCGCCGGTGTCCGGACCGACGGTGCTCGAGACACCGTGTCGGATTCCTGGGTCCGTTCAGCAGTCGATGGCGCGCAGCGACCAGTCGACGTGGAGCTTGGCGTGGCCGGCGTATTCGTGGGCCTCGTCGACCGAGTCTGAGGCGAGGGTGAAGGTTGCCCAGCCGACAATTCGCATCGGGTGGCTGGGCAGCGACGGCATCGTGTTGTTGTTGGGCCGCCAGGCATCGATGGCGTCGAGCATGATGTCCCACCGTCGGTCCGGGTCTACCCAACTGCCGCCGAGGACGTCTCGCTCGATGCAGTCGTTGGCTGCCGGCGGTCCGGCCAGCCCGATCGGAGTTCCGTCCAGCCCGGGTAGGACGCCACCGTCGTTCTCGCCGCCGACGGTTCCATCCCCGTTGCGGTCGCCGTAGCCCGGTCCGTTGGGTCCCACAACGAGGTTGGCGGCGGTCTCGGCGTTGACGTGTGCCTCCTCGATGGTCGGCGCGCTGCGCCAGGCCGCGACGGCCTCGTCGATCTCGATCAGCCGGTCGAAGAGTGTGCCGGTGGAGCTGTCGCCGTCGTTGCCGGAGTTGCTCGAGCCTCCACAGGCGGCCAGAACAATGGTCATGACAAGCAGGAGTGCGGCTGGTCGAGTTCTCATGTCCAGACCTTCTTTCTTGTGGCTCCACTTGCAACGATAAGGCAACGGTCTCGACACGTCACTAGTCACCATCGGTCCCACTGAATTCATCCTCCGATTGGGGGCCTCGGGGCACTAGCTTCTGTTGGATCCACCGCTTAGTGGTGGGA
>JBLYYS010000252.1:0-3950 GCA_048550235.1 Acidimicrobiia bacterium
CCGGGGCGGCCGAGGTTGACCTGACTACGTAGGAGTATCTCCTCGTCGGGTCGGAACTCGCCTGTGATGTTGAGACGCGTGTATTCGGGCGGTGGAGTGGTAGACGCCGAGAGCCATTCGGTCGGTTCGTCGCTCAGCCGTTGCTCAATTAGGGCGTTCTGAGCTTGCCGATCATCGAGCCGCGATACCTGCCATCGGCCGAGCAGAAGAAACGCAGAGACGATCGCAAGAACGCCGATGTGTAGCGCCACCCAGGCCGGCTTCCGCAGGAAGGCGTACACGCTACCGACCGCCGAACGCGACCCCGCCGGTACGGCGGTGGTCTGCAGCCGCCGCCAACTCGCCCCCCGGTTCGTATAGAGCGGCGCTGACACCGCCGAAGTACATGTCGGTGGAGTCGAACCGTCGCGCAATCAGTCCGAGCTTCTCCACCTCGAGACCCGGTTCGAATGCCACCCGGCCACCCTCATCGGTGTACTCGACGTGGAGACGGGGATGCTGAACAGCCGAGTCGAGATCCATTCCGAGATGGATCAGATTGAGAAGTGTCGACAAGATCGCCGTCGTGATCCGATCCGCTCCCGGCGATCCAATCGAAAGGACCGCGCCGTCGCCTCGCCGGCCAACGGTGGGAGCCATGTTCGAGATGAGGCGCTCCCCGGGCTCCAGGGCATGAAAGCCGAGTCGATTGAGTTCGAGTTCCCCGAGCGAGTTGTTCAACCAGATGCCGGTTCCCGGCGGCATAACGCCGGATCCGTAACCTGCAGACATCGTCACAGAGCATGCGTTGCCTGAATCATCGACCGCCGAGCTGTGTACCGTCGACGGAGACGTGAGCAGCCGACGCCAGTCTCCGGTGCGGGAGAGGTCAAGCAGTCGTTGGATCGACGGGCTCCGGTCGACTGCCTGATCAAGATACTCCTGCCTGTAGCCAAGGACCGCCTGAATGGCCCGCACCAAGTGATGCATACCCTCGATGTCCCAGCCGGGGAAACCTGAGCCTTCGAGTAGGAAGAGCATCGCCGCGAGGGAAGCGCCCCCGATTGCAGGAGCCGGATTGGTGGCGATTTCCCAATCGTCCAGTTCAGAATGGAGGGATGGGCGTTCGATCGCCTCATAGGCAGCCAGGTCGGCACGGGTCAGCACGCCACCGTGGCTTTCGATGTCTTCACTGATCGCCCCCGCAATGTCGCCCTTGTAGAAGGCATCGACGCCCTCATCGGCGATAGTCGTGAGGCTGTCTACCAAGTCGGGGATGAAAACCTTGTCACCAACATCGAGCAAAGCACCATTGCGAAACAGCGCAGCCCGGCTTTCGGGGTCCCATCCGAATACTTCCTCACCGGCGAACGCAAGGTACAGCCGCGACGCCTGCGACATAGGGAATCCTGCGCGGACGACTTCGATGATCGGAGCGAGAACCTCTTGCCACGGCAGGGCGCCGAACCGACTAGAGGCAAGGTTGAAAGCGGACAAGGCGCCCGGTGTAGCAACTGAGCCGTGGCCGACGGTGGTGGTAACGCCGCCTCCGTACTGCATAGTCACGTCGAAGGCTCCACCACCGAATCGCTCCGGTTGGAGGTTTCGGCCCGGCATCTCCATATAGCCGTCGAATGTGACCGGTTCAGCGTCCTGCGGCCAGACGGTCACATATCCGCCGCCGCCGAGCGCGCAGACGCCGGGCTCGGTGATCATCGCGGTCAAGTTCGTGGCGATGGCAGCATCGACGGCGTTGCCGCCGGCGTCGGCGACCCGGCCACCTACGTCGGCAGCGAGTTGCGAGGCTCCGGCTACGACAATTCGAGACATTGTGGCGGCAGGGTAGCCGCTTGGTTCACAGCATTGGCATCTGTCTCAGGCATCCGGAGCCGGTCCGTCCGCAGTAGGTGGGAACAAGGACTCTGGGTCTCGGAAGGATACGTTTCCGGCGACTATCTCGACCCTACTCCGTCGACCATCCTCTCCATCCCAGAACCGCCTTTGAACCGAACCGGCCAACCAGAGGCGATGTCCCGGTTGGTAATCGGCCTCGAGTAACGCTTCGTCTGGATCCCAGAGGGTCACCGGGAGAACGTCCAGTCGGCGGTGCGGCACGTCACTCTTGACGGTCACCAAGTAACGCACAAGGCGAGCGCCGGATTGGAATACCCGCAACTCGGGTGGTGCGGCCAGACGGCCCCCGAGGACGACGAGGTTTAGATCCATAGTCGTACCTTTCCGGGGAACACGGGGAGACATTGTCAAGGTACGGGACAGGCATGACAGATTCGCTCCCATTAGGGTCGCGGCATGATCGAATACAAGATAGAGCGTCTAAGCGATGACCTTTACGCCATCGACGCCTGGATGGAAGAGCACCCCGAACGACTCGCCTGCTACCTATTCGACACGCCGGAGCGCGTGCTGATTGAGGTCGGCCCATCCGCGACTCTTCATCATCTGACTGCGGCATTGGAGGAGATGGGGATCGACGATCTGGCAACGATTGTCGTCACCCACATCCATATCGATCACGCCGGCGGGGCCGGGCAAATCGCCCGCCACTTCCCGAACGCCAGGATCGGCGTTCACTCGCGAGGGGCGCGCCACCTCTCCGACCCGACACGCTTGTGGTCCTCAGCTGTGCAGGTATTTGGCGAGGAATGGCTAACCAGCAAGTGGGGTCCCATGGTGCCAATCGATCCGGACCGGTTGCTGGTTCTCGACGATGGGGATCGGGTGCCGCTGGGTGGAGGACGCGAACTCGAGGCGTTGTACACGCCCGGCCATGCAAAACACCACATCACCTACTACGAGGATCAGTCGGGCGGGATGTTCGTGGGAGATTCGCTCGGTCTCTGTTACCCGCATGGGCATGCCATTCAGCCGGTCACTCCCCCGCCCGACTTCGATCCGGTTGCGGCTACTGAACAGATGCATCGCATGGGATCAATCGGCCCCGCGTTCCTTGGGTTTGCCCACTTCGGTCCAAACTATGAGGTGAACAGTGCGCTGCAAGACTCGGAACGCAAGCTGTGGGAGTGGGTACGGTTCGTTGAAGGCATCGGGCAGATGGATGATCGTGAGGCCATAGACGCCCTGCGGAACTGGACCCTGGCTCAGTACCAAGAGGAGGGATGGTCGGACGACGATATCCGTACCTACGACCGCTCCACCTTCTGGCCCATGCAGGCCACCGGAATCCGCCGTTGGCTCGCCACCCAATCCACCTGACCCTGCTTGCTGGGCACTATCGGGCCGTAATGGTGCTTTCTATTGCTGCCCAGAAGCTTTGGGCTAGTTGGGTGGGAGCGCAGATGCCTGGCGGGAGGCTGCTATTTGGGCCGGAGTTCTAGGTGGTGTGGGGACTATGGCCGAGCGGTCGTTTCGGGCGCCGTAGACATAGACCGGCATGCCCAGTTCGAGTTCCTCTGCCAGATAGTCCATATCCCACATCTCGACCCGGATGCAGCCGTGTGATGCTGGATAAGGCGGAACGCTGCCGGAGCCGTGGATCGCGTAGCCGCCGGAGAAGTAGAACGGCCTGTAGAGGCCTCCCAGGTAACTGATGCGCCAGCCGTCCACGTTCTTGTAGAAGCTGTAGCTGCCCTCGGGAGTCACAGCACGGACGGTGCTTCCTGAAGAATGCGTGTAAGTGTCCCCATTCGCCGACGAAACCGGCAGAACAAGCGAGACATCGCCCTCTTCGATCAAATACAACACCTGCCGGCCAAGATCGACCTCGACTCTGGTGTCCTCCGGAGCGTCACCGGGCACCGACAGCGGCTGCGTCAGTCGCTGCCAGTCTTCTCGCCGAAACACACCGTCTCTATTCAGGTCGTGGACTTTCTGGAACGCGTAGACCGCCGCAAGCGTCGCCCTACCGAAACGCCCGTCGGGATCCCCGGCACGAAAACCTGCCTCATTCAGAGCTGCCTGCAGCTCCGATACCCACGGACCATTGGAACCGG
>JBLYYS010000253.1:0-3757 GCA_048550235.1 Acidimicrobiia bacterium
CCGCCCACTTCTCCGGGATGATCGTGGCCGACGACCTGGCGGTTCTGGGTAAGTTCCTGTTGCTGACCGTGACCGCTTTCGGATTGCTGGTGGCCTGGCCCATGGTCGAGGAGCTTGGGCGTCGCGGGGCTGAGGGTATTGCTCTCGTGCTGTTGTCTGCCGCCGGGTTCATGTTCATGCTGGCCGGCGCCAATTTGATGATGGTCTTCCTCGGACTGGAGATCGGCTCGATCTCGTTGTATGTGCTGGCCGGGATAACCAGGCAGAGCCTGGCGTCGGATGAGGCAGCGCTCAAGTACTTCCTGCTGGGCTCTTTCGCGTCCGCAATCTTTGTGTACGGTGTTGCGCTTGCCTATGCCGGTACCGGCGAGTTATCGCTCACTGGGATCGCCGCTCAACTCCCGGGTGGTGTCGTGGTGCTGCGGCCCGGCGTCGTTCTCGTTGCCATGGCCTTGATCATCACGGGATTGCTGTTCAAGGTCACAGCCGCCCCATTCCACGCGTGGGCGCCGGACGTCTATCAAGGTTCGCCCGCCGGAATCGTCGGTTACATGGCGACCGCGGCCAAGGTGGCCGGTTTCGGTGCCCTCGCTCGCATCCTCTACGTGGCGTTCGGCGCATTCTCAGATGACTGGGGTCCCGCGCTCGCAGCGGTCGCCGTCATCTCGGTGGTGGTCGGGACTCTCATGGCGATCATGCAGACCGACATGCGGCGGTTGCTGGCCTACTCGGGCGTTGCCCATGCCGGCTTCATCCTCACCGGATTGGTGGGCGGCAATCTCCAGGCGATCTGGTTCTATCTGGCCGTGTACGTCGTTCAGTTGAGCGCTGCCTTCGCAGTTGTCTCGGTGATTGCCGGTCCAACGGGATCGGTTTCACCGCTCGACGATTACAAGGGCTTGGCCAGGCGTTCGCCCTACTTGGCCGGGGGACTGACTGTGATGTTGCTGGCTCTCTCCGGGATGCCCGCTACGGCAGGCTTCATTGGGAAACTCGGTGTGTTCACTTCGGCTTGGAGTGGCGGGTACGAATGGCTGGTCATTGCCGGACTTGTAGCCTCAGTCGCCGGGTTCTTCTTCTACATTCGCATCATCGTGCTGATGTACATGGAGGAACCGGTGCTTGCCGAAGCGCCAGGCGCCGACATTGCCAAGCCGGTGGTTTCCCCGAACGTAGAGGTGGTCCTGGCAATCGCTATTGCCATCACGATCTTCTTCGGTCTCTACCCGACCCCGCTCCTCAACTTCCTGGGGTAGCCAAGAGACCGGTCACCGAGCCGCGGCGAAGATCTCCTCGATGACCACCATGTTGGCGACTCCGTCGCGGGGATTCGTCGGAACGGGTGTGTCGTCCAAGATGGCCGCTGCAAACAGCTCTGCCTGCACCGTGTACTGATCCGTCGGCGGGAATGTGAGCGTCATCGTGTCCGGGGCAACCGGCGAGTTGCCACCTTGTGTCAACCGAACGTAGGTCTCTCTATCGGGCGGGATATTGAAGGGGATATCGACTTCGATTCTTCCCTTCGTTCCGAGCAGGTGCACGCGCTGGTCCGGTTCGATCTGAGTGGAACACACGAAACTCGCCTGAGCCTGTCCAAATTCGAGAATCGCCGAGGTCAGTATGTCGACCTCCGAGCGCGGATCCCGATTGACGGCGGCATGGATTGCGGTTGGCTCCCCGTCGAACAGCATTCTGGCCACGTTGATCGGATAGCAGCCGATATCCATCAAGGCACCACCGCCGAAGGCGGCAATGTTGCGGATGTTGTCCGGGTCATCGTTGAAGTAGGAGAAGCGGACCTGGACGGCTCGCAGTTCGCCAATTGCTTCCGAACGGATGAGATCGCGGACCTTCGTCCACGAGGGGTGGAGACGGTACATGAAAGCCTCCATGAACTTCACCCCTTCCGTCGAGCAGACATCGACCATTGTCTGGGCTTCTGCCGCTGAGAGCGCAAGCGGCTTCTCGCACAAGACATGTTTCCCGGCCCTGGCGGCGGCTTTCGTCCACTCAGCGTGGAGGTGGTTCGGAAGCGGTATGTAGACGGCATCGATGTCGTCGGCTGCGAGTAGGTCCTCATAGTTCCCGTACGCATCCCGGATCTGCAAGTTGTCGGCCACCCGGCGGGCCCGTCCGTGGTCTCGCGAAGCGATCGCTATCACTTCGCAGTTCTCCCCATTCTGGATGGCTGGGATGACCTTCTCGGTTCCGATTTTCGCAGTGCTGAGGACTCCCCAGCGGATGGTGCTCATCTTGATCTCCTCATGTTTCGTTGTCCCATCGCAGGGTCATCCTGGCTTGCAGCGGCTTGCCGGGCTCGACTATTTGCGGGTTGTGGTTGAGGTTGTCGGGTGGTGCTGTTTGCGGTTCGACGCAAAGTGCGTGTTCCGGTTGGTTGTAGACGACCCAGTAGCGGCAATCAGACTCGATCGAGAGTGACAAGACGCCCGGCCAACGAATCGACGGATAGGGGGCGACGTCGCCAAAACAGTCATCCCAGGGTCCGGGAGTGGGGGGCGAACTGGTGGGCGTGGCGATGCCGGCGGAGTCTCGTTCGAGCATGTAGCCGGGCTCGAACTGCAGCGCAGCCAACGAGTCCTCGAGTTCCCGAACAAACCACGGGTGCCAGCCACAGGAAGCCGGCATATGCGGATCGTCGGTGTGTACCTCGAGGTGCATACTGAGGGCTGAAGCGGTCAGTTGGATCGACTGGCGGGCGAAACCAGCGAATGGCCATGATTTGCCGAGGTCACAGATGAATGTGGTTTCGCTCTCGGTAGTCCAGTGCTGGTCCAGGACCGTACCGTGGATGGCATGGTCGCCGGTAGTGACGGGAAGTGCGTATTCGGTCCCGCGGTAGTGGAAACGACCGTTGCGCACCCGTCCCGCGTACGGGACCATCGGATAGAGTCCCCATCCGATCGGATCGGAGTTGCGTCCAACCAGCAGCTCATTTCCTCCGATCGCCAGGGAGGCAATTCGCGCTCCGGCGCGGAGGTCAATCTCGATACGCGCATCGCCGTGGGATTGATCGATGATCGAGTTCATGGAGCGCACCTATGCGTGGTTGGGTCCGGCTCACCGGGCTCTTTGCCCAGTGTTGCGGCAGCTCAAGCTACCAGGCGGCCGGCGACCTATGTCCGCTCGAATCGTCATCTCCGGACGGCAACTACCCTCGCGCTGTGCGATCAGCAGTTGTAATCCTCATCACCGCCGCGTTGGTGATTGTCGCCGCCTTGCCGGCAATGGCGGCCGACCGAGCCACGGCCGATTTTGTTGTCGTGGGAGTCGACGAGGTTGTCGAAGAGGACCTCTATGCGGTCGGCAATTCGGTCGACGTGCGCGGGACAATCGATGGTGACCTCATCGCCTTCTCGGGCACCGAGGTCCGGATCGGCGGAGTCGTCACCGGCGACGTGATTGCGGTCACCGGCAGCGTCATCATCGAAGGCACGGTCGAGGGGTCGGTTCGAGCGACGGCCGGTTCTGTTTCCGTCTCCGGTACCGTCGAACGCGACCTGGTGATCGTTGCCGGATCGGCCGAGGTGACCGGCCGCGTCGGGCAGGATCTCCTCGCATGGGGGTGGTCGTTGAATCTCGCCGGTGCGGTCGACGGTTTTGTGTGGGGCCAGATGATCGGTGTGACCCGGATCAGTGGCGACGTTGGACGAGACTTCGAGATGACGGTCGGCTCGCTGGAAGTTCTGGATGGGACATCGATCGCTGGTGACCTTGGCTACAAAGCGAAGGACCCGGC
>JBLYYS010000254.1:0-17092 GCA_048550235.1 Acidimicrobiia bacterium
TAGTGGGGACACCACGGCTGTTTGTGCCATGAGAACATCGTGTCGGCCAGCCGTATCGCCTCATCGGATCCCGACACTCGTCCAGCCGCCCGAGACAACGCAAAACTGCCTCCCCCCAGGTAGCGGCTGCCAAGGGTCATCGCGTCCATTAGGAGGTCGGGTTCATCAGATGTCGGTCGACACTCAGCACCCTCGGGTCCACCCTCGAGCAGGAACCGTCCCCCACGATCGGGAAGGAACGGATCGTTGATCTCAATGACGAGCCGGCCTTCGGTCCGGTAGCGGCGGGAAGTCAGAGCCGCAGGAACATCCACGAGTCTGGCCCACAACCCATCGACGGAGCTTCGGTTCAACCTTCTTGGATCGGCGAGCAGGAAGTCGATCAGATCGTCCTGCGGCCTGTTCTGCGTGCGTACTTGATCGACCAGATCCATCGAGAACGCGAACCGCCAAAGCTCGATCTCGGCCTCAGGTGTGAGGGCCATCAACTCGGCGGCAAGCAGCTCATTCTTCGGAAGATTGTCCTTCCACGTGTCTTTCACCCGATAGCGTAGATACCCAAGTGCTTCTCCACCGTCGCGGTAGATCGCGAACCTGTTGGAGGTGAATCCACCCCGCCACGACTCGAGATCTTCGAAATAGTGATCCCAAATCTCGGCTCGACGCGACAGGAATCCTGGTTGGTGGGCTGCAGCGCCGGAGTAGATCTCTGGGAGTAGTCCCCTTGCGTCGTCGGCCCCAACCAGCGACACCTCACCGGTCCCGGAAGCGTCAATCGCTAGGGCGGCGTCTCGCTTGCCAATCTTCCACTCGGTATCCCTGGTCGCAACTCCGTAGCCGTACCGACTGTAGATGAGACTCTCGGAAGCGCGCAGCACAGCTACCGGCTCCTCTCGCTCACGCACATCGTCGAAGTGATACCGCATCATCGAGGTGAGAACTCCTCGACGCCTGTGGGTGGGAAGCACAGCAATGGCGGTGAGCCCGGCGGCCGCCACCGTGCCGCCCGGAACGGTCATGTCGAAACTGAATGAGCCACCCGTTCCGATGAACTCGTCGTCTTCCACCGCAACGATGCTGCGATCCAGCTCGTGTACCTTCGCTTCGACGGCGAGTTCCTCGTCCTTGCCGTCGAAGTTGAACGTTCGCTCCCACACCGAGGCGTAGGCGCGAAACTCCTCGGGAGTGATTGCACGGAGATCCATCAGACGAGGCTAACGCAAGCGTCGAGCTGCGCCGGGCGAATATCGAGATCCACGGCAGTCTGCTTCGCGATCGGCAACCTGCGACTATCTGATCACTAGATCTGGATGCGTCCGAACGCGGGGCTTGCGATCAATGACCGCCTGGGCCAGTTTCTGAAACGCAATGTCGGCTTCACCGTCGGGGTCTGCAATCACGACCGGCCGCCCTTCATCTGCTCCTTCACGCATGGCCGGAACGAGCGGTATCTGCCCCAGCAACTCGGAGCCAATGTCGGCCGCCAGTGCCTCCCCGCCTCCTTCACCGAACAGCGTGTACTGCTTGCCGTCATCGCCTGTGAACCACGACATGTTCTCGATGACACCGAGCACTTCCTGATTGACCTTCTCGGCCATGAGTGCGGCCCGTTTGGCGACCCGCTGGGCGGCCGGTTGCGGGGTCGTGACCACGAGAACCTGGGCGCGGGGAAGGAATTGGCTCAGTGAGATGGCGATGTCGCCGGTCCCTGGCGGCATATCGATGAGCAGGAAGTCAGGATCGTCCCAGAAGACATCGACGAGGAACTGCTCCATTGCCTTGTGGAGCATCGGCCCGCGCCAGATAACGGCCTGGTCGTCGGCAACGAAATAGTCCATCGACATGACCTTCACGCCATGGGTCTCCGGCGCGATCATCGACTCGTCGATGACGATCGGCGAGTAGTCCGCCCCCATCATCTTGGGGATCGAGAAGCCCCAGACATCCGCATCGATGATGCCGACCGACTTCCCGATGCGGGTCAGTGCGACCGCCAGGTTGCTGGTAACGGATGACTTGCCGACACCGCCCTTTCCCGACGCGATACCGATCACCCTGGTGCGTGAACCTGCCGCGCCCACGCTGTCGCGGTTAGGCCAAATCGTCTTCATCATCTCTGCCCGCTCATCATCGGTCATCAGCGTGAAATCGATGTTGATCGCTTTGGCTCCGGCACCTTCCGCTGCCTCGACGACCGCCTTCGTGAGTTCTTCTTGAAAAGGATGGTTGGGAACCGCCAACGCTATTTCCACGCGGGTCTTGCCGAGGCGTCCGGTCGCTACTTCTCGCATCATGCCGAGCGACTCCAGAGAGCGGTGCAATAGTGGATCTTCGACCGCACCAATCGAAGCGTACAAGGCGTCCTGTTCGACCATTTCATTTCCCTAACGACGTAGTGTTTAGAAAGCCACCGAAACTATAGTGAGCGCCACGACGAAGGAATCCTGGACGGATGGACACCAAGTCACTCTCACAATCGATAGGCGATCTGACTTCGTCACTCGGGGATCCGACCCGCCGCGGCATCTATATCGCCGTGCGCGAGGCGCCGGAACCGGCGACGGCTTCCCAGATCGCCGATCTCTTCTCCATTCATCCCAACGTCGCCCGCCACCACCTCGACAGGCTGGCCGAAGACGGCTACCTGGAAATAACGAGGAAGCGACCGCCAGGCAAGAGTGGACCGGGAGCCGGTCGACCTGCCAAGTGCTACACGGCCACCACCAAAGAGATCGAACTTCACTTCCCCGCCCGCCGGTACGACCTCCTCTCCGAATTGCTCGTTCGGGTGATCGAGCACATCGATCCGGGGAACCTTTCTGAGATCGCGGCGATGGTCGGACGGGAGTACGGCAAGGAAATCGCCGATGAAATCGGCGTACCCGATGAGTCAGGGTTCGACATGGCCGTTAGTGCAGTGGCCCGGGCTATGACCGGAATGGGCTTCACTACCGATTCCGACGCAGACACCCGCCGCCTGCTGACCAGCCACTGCCCCTTCGCTGCCACGGCTGCCAAACACCCCGAGGTCGTGTGTTCGCTCGACCGGGGGATCGTCTCCGGCCTCATGGAAGGCCTTTCAGACGACTGGCGCCCCGTACAGGTCGTGTCCCGCCCCGGCGCCGCCGAAGACTGCGTCGCAGAGATCTAGCCAACGGCCGACGGCCAACGGCTCCCCGCAACCTGACGCTCTCCCCCTCCGCACTCGCCTACCGGCGAGTCCACCTCCCCCGCAGGGGAGGAAACAGCTGATAGCTGAAAGCTGATAGCGACCTGTCGGGCTCTGCCCGGCAGGTCTTAGACTGGCCCCTCAACCACAAAGAACGAGGTGACCAATGTCAGATCCGTTCAACGCCCGCGCGACATTGTCGACGCCACTCGGCGACCGGACCATCTACCGACTCGACGCACTGAAGTCGTTCGGAGATGTCGATTCACTCCCCTATTCCATCAAGGTGTTGCTGGAAGCCGCCCTTCGGAACTTCGACGGCCATGCAGTAACGGATGAAGACGTCAGGGCAATCGCATCGTACGACGCTACCAAGGTGGGTGAGACCGAGATCGCATTCTCTCCGGGGCGCGTCGTCCTGCAGGACTTCACAGGTGTACCCGCGGTGGTCGATCTGGCTGCCATGCGATCGGCCGTCGTCAAGATGACGGGCGACGAAGCAGCAGCCCAGAAGGTCAATCCACTGGTCCCCTGCGATTTGGTGATCGACCACTCGGTTCAGGTCGATGCTTTCAACTCCGGGATGGCGCTCCAAATCAACGCGGACAAGGAGTTCGAGCGGAACAAGGAGCGGTACGAATTCCTGAAGTGGGGTCAATCCGCTTTCGATAACTTCCGGGTCGTTCCGCCGGCCACCGGAATCGTCCACCAGGTCAACCTCGAGTATCTGGCCAAGGTGGTGTGGGACAACGGTGACACCCTTTACCCGGACAGCCTGGTCGGAACCGACAGCCACACGACGATGATCAACGGTCTCGGTGTGGTCGGCTGGGGGGTCGGCGGAATCGAAGCCGAGGCGGTCATGGTCGGCCAACCGATCTACATGCTGCTGCCGGAAGTGATCGGTTTCAAGCTCACCGGCAAGCTCGCCGAGGGCGCTACTGCGACAGATCTGGTGTTGAAGGTGACGCAGATGCTTCGGGCACACGGTGTTGTCGGCAAGTTCGTCGAGTTCTACGGACCGGGCCTGGCCGGGATGCCACTGGCCAATCGAGCGACGATTGCCAATATGGCCCCCGAGTACGGCGCCACGATGGGTTTCTTCCCGGTGGATGAGCAGACCACCCGTTATCTACGTCTCACCGGGCGCGATGAAGATCTGGTGGCGACCGTCGAGCGGTACTACCGCGAGCAGGGCCTGTGGCGAGAGGACGATCGGGAGATTGTCTACTCGTCCACGCTCGAACTCGACATGAGCACGGTCGTTCCCGCTTTGGCCGGACCGAAACGACCACAGGACCGCATCGAACTGTCCGACATGAAGGCCCAGTGGCACACCGACATGGACGTCACCTTCGGGAAGGCCGGCGACGAAGGATACGCGACGGTTGAATCCGAGGGCACGAGTTTCGATATGCACCACGGTGACGTCGTGGTGGCCGCTATCACCTCTTGCACGAATACTTCCAACCCCGACGTGATGGTCGGCGCCGGATTGGTGGCAAGGAAGGCCAGAGAGAAGGGACTCACTCGCAAGCCGTGGGTCAAGACCTCCCTGGCACCGGGATCCACGGTCGTGACCGAGTATCTCGCAGACTCGGGTCTGATCGAGGACCTCGAGGCTGCAGGCTTCTACACGGTGGGCTACGGCTGCACGACCTGCATCGGCAACTCCGGTCCGCTGCCCGCCGAGATCACTGCCGGCATCAACGAGGGAGACCTGGTGGCTGCCTCCGTTCTGTCCGGCAACCGCAACTTCGAGGGCCGGATCAACCCAGACGTGCAGGCGAACTATCTCGCATCACCGCCTCTGGTTGTTGCCTACGCGCTGGCCGGGACGGTCGATATCGATCTGACCAACGACCCGATCGGGCAGGATCCAGACGGCAACGATGTCTACCTACGCGATATCTGGCCGAGCCAGGCCGAGATCGACGAGATCGTGGCAGCCAGCGTCACTCAGGAGCAGTTCCGCACTCAATATGCGGACGTGTTCAAGGGGCCGGAAGCCTGGCAGGCGATCGACACTTCGGGTGGCGCGCTCTACTCGTGGGACGCAGGCTCAACGTATGTACAGGAACCACCGTTCTTCGAGGGCCTGACCACCGACACTGGGACCATTTCGGCGATTGCCGGCGCACGCGTGCTGGCCAAATTGGGCGACTCGGTCACCACCGACCACATCAGTCCAGCCGGCTCGATAGGACCGGATACACCAGCCGGCCGCTTCCTCACGGACAACGGAGTGGAGCGGGCGATGTTCAACTCCTACGGATCCCGGCGAGGCAATGATCGTGTGATGACCCGAGGCACGTTCGCCAATATCCGTGTCCGCAATCAACTGGCACCAGGGACCGAGGGCGGATGGACGCTGGATTTCACCGACGGACAGGTGAAGAGCATCTATGAAGCCAGCCTCAGCTACAAGGAAGCGGGGATCCCCCTCGTGGTCTTGGGCGGTGTCGATTACGGCATGGGGTCGTCGCGCGACTGGGCGGCCAAGGGAACGTTCCTGCTCGGCGTGAAGGCGGTCATCGCCAAGTCGTTTGAGCGCATCCACCGGTCGAATCTGATCGGGATGGGTGTTCTGCCGCTCGAGTTCCCGGAGGGGGACGACGCCGATTCGCTCGGCCTGGACGGCACGGAGACCTTCGACGTCGGAGTCGATGAGTCTTTGCAGGCCCGCCAGGACGTCGAAGTCAGGGCGACCAAGTCGGACGGAACCGTGGTTCAGTTCACCGCTACCTGCCGGATCGATACGCCGGTCGAGGTGGACTACTACCGCAACGGCGGAATCCTCCATACCGTGCTGAAGCAGATGGCCACGGGTTAGGACAGGTCGGTTTCCTCCCTCAGCCGAGAGCAGCGGGGATGTCTGGGGGAGGTGGTCTCGGTGACAGCCGAGAGCGGAGGGGGCTAGCCAGGCGACCCTACGTCACAAATCGAACCCCATGAGGTTGCCCAGTTCCTCGAGGGCAACCTCAGCATCGGTGACCTTGATCGTCGTCATTCCGAGCTCACGAGCCGACTTCAGGTTGCGGCCGATGTCGTCCAAGAAAACACACTGGTCGGCGTTGAGGTCGAGACGTTCGAGCAACCGCGTGTAAATGAGGGGGTCGGGTTTCCGGACTCCCTCGATCCAGGACTCTATGAAGACGTCGAACTGACTCTGGAAGTGAGGCACCTCCCAGTCGGCGGCCGGCGACTCCCAGTTGTTCGTCAACGCCGCGACTGTGTAGCCGGCGGCACGCAGACGCCGTATCGCTTCCATCATGCGGGGACGCGGCACCGCGTAGCTCTCGATCGCCTCGAGCAGGTGAGCGATGTCGATGTCGGCACCTTCAGAGCGACACTCGGCGCCGAACTGATCTACAAAGTCGGAACGTCCGATTCTCCCAGTCTCGTGTCGAGCCCAGGCGCCGTCCGGCCGCGCGGCAATACGATTGAAGAACCCGGCCGTCAGTCCATGTTCGTGTTCCGTTTGCGCGATGACGTCGAAGGGGGAATCGAGCACGACCCCGCCGAGGTCGAAGATCACCGCTCGAATCATCCTTCGGCCAGCCGCAATTTGATGAGTTCGACCTCTTCGTCGAGTAACCGGATCATCTGCCGCAGGCGCTCTGCTGAGGAGTCCTCTGCGAGCAACTGCTGGGCATCGAGGGGACCGATCGGAAGCATCTGCGCGAGGTGGAAACCGGCCACCACCGGATCGTCTCCCATGTCGGGAGCGAAGTTGCCGGTGTCGGCGCCCAACTCAGAAGCCACGGCCAGAAGCCGGTGCAGGGAACCAGTGGCGGTGGCCAGTAGTTCGACTCCCGCGGGGTCGTCCTCCTCCTCCAGCACCGTGACGTCGGCCATCGGATAGGGATCCTCCGGCAACCATCGATCAATCCGGATTCGCTTCAGACCGACTGCGATAACGGCCCTGTGGCCATCCTCGATCTCCTGCGTAGTGCGGACCTCAGCGAGGGTTCCGACATCGAAGCGAACATCTCCACCACCCACCTCAAAACCGCGCTCAATCAGGACCACTCCAAATCGGCCGTCGGAGGCGATGACGTCGTCGAGCAGTTGCAGGTAACGATCCTCGAACACGCGCAGCGGGATGACCGAGAAAGGGAAGTGCACTCCCCCGAGCGGGAACATGGGCAGATTCATGGCTACTCGGTAGGGCGGTTGTGCTGGAAGACGTTGAAGCGGAGACGGTCGACCTCCGCATCGTTGAGCGAGATGGCGAACGCGTAGCCCCCCGCTTTGGGGAATGGTACGTGATTGAAAGTGAACGCTCGCACCAAACCGATGTCGCTCCCCTCAGGAGCACCAGGGGGCCTGCCGACTTCGAAGCCGTGTCGTAGTGGCCCCGAACTGAACAGGCTGCCTCCGTCCTCATCCTGGAGATCGATCGCCAGCGTCATCGGGCGGCCGGTCCAGGTCCATGGAATGCGGACCCGCAACCCGATGGCCATTGTGTGGTGACGGGCAGGAAACCCACCGACTCGCAACGTGTCCCATCCGCCGCCGAGCAAGAAGAGCTTGCCGGCGATCGCCTGGGCGGCATCGGCGAGAATCGCGAAGTCCACGGACGGTTCGAAGGCGGGAGAGTCGAAGGCCGACTCATCGAACTCGAGTGACTCAAAATCCATGAGTTCACTCTAGGGTCCACAGCTTCCGGCGTGAGAAACCCGCCATAACTGCGCGCTTCCTGACGCCAGAACGGGGTTGAGGTATCGGGTACGATGCTGGGCATGCCCGAGCCGCGTGATTGGTACAAGGACGCCGTGTTCTACGAGGTCCCGATCCGATCGTTCATGGACGGCAACCGTGACGGATTCGGTGACTTCGCCGGGCTCACGTCGAAACTCGACTACATCGCCGAACTGGGCGTCACCGCGATTTGGGTCCTTCCCTTCTACCCCTCCCCATTGCGCGACGACGGCTACGACATCGCCGACTACATGTCGATCGACCCGCGCTACGGCGACATGGATGACTTCCGCCGGTTTGTGACCGAGGCACATGCACGGAACTTGAAGGTCGTGACCGAGTTGGTGATCAACCACACTTCGGTGGACCATGCATGGTTCCAGCGGGCGCGCCAATCGCCGCCGGGATCCATAGAACGAGACTTCTACGTTTGGAACGAAACGAACGACCGGTTCCCGGATGCGCGCATCATCTTCACGTTCACCGAGGATTCGAACTGGGCGTGGGACGAAGTTGCCGGCGCCTACTACTGGCATCGATTCTTCTCGCATCAACCGGATCTCAACTATGACAACCCGGCCGTCCACGAAGCCGTGTTCGAGGTGCTCGACTTCTGGTTGGATATGGGAGTCGATGGTCTGCGACTGGATGCAGTGCCCTACCTGTACGTCCGTGATGGAACCAATGGTGAGAACCTCCCGGAAACTCACGCATTCCTCAAGCGACTGCGGGCGCATGTGGACAAGCACTTCCCGGGGACGATGCTGCTGGCCGAAGCCAACCAGTGGCCGGACGAGGCTGTCGCCTACTTCGGAGACGGTGACGAGAGCCACATCAACTACCACTTTCCCCTGATGCCGCGACTGTTCATGGCCATGGCACGCGGCGACCGCGCGCCGGTGCTAGACATCCTCGCCAAGATGCCGCCCATTCCGGATACCGCCCAATGGGGCATCTTTGTCCGCAACCACGACGAACTCACTCTCGAGATGGTCACAGACGAGGAGCGGGCGCTGATGCTGGAAACCTACGCAAACGATCCGAGGGCGCCAATGAACGTCGGAATCCGGCGGCGATTGGCTCCCTTGATGGGGAACGACCCGCGCAAGATCCGGTTGATGCTGTCGTTACTGCTCTCGCTGCCGGGATCGCCCTTCCTCTACTACGGAGATGAACTAGGAATGGGCGACGATCTCGACCTGCGGGACCGGGACGGAGTCCGCACGCCCATGCAGTGGGATACAACAGCCAACGCCGGTTTCTCCACCGCTCCCACCGATGTCCTCTACGCTCCGGCCATTTCCGACCCCGTTTACGGCTACCAGCGAGTCAATGTGATCGCACAAGAGAACGATCCCGAATCGATCCTCAACTGGGCACGTCGGGCAACCACCGTCCGGAAACGTCACCAATGCTTCGGTAGAGGCTCAGTCGAGTGGATCGAAGTGCCGGACAAAGCGGTGCTCGCGTTCCAGCTCGATCACCCAACCGGATCGGTGTTCGTGGCCGCCAATTTCTCCGATAGACCTGCTGACGTCCCCTTGCCCGCTGGAATCGACGAATTCACCGGGCATCCAGTCGGCGGACCCCACTCGCTCGATCCCTACGGGTTCACCTGGGTGGCCATGACGACCCCTTCGTGAGGTCTGAGGATCAGTCGTTGATTGATCGGACCGTCACGATCCAACTCTGATGAAAGCACCACGTCGCCCGGACCAGTGCGAACCACCCGTTCCTCATCGGTGAAGTTGAGTGCGATCAGCAGCGATTCATCGCCGGTTTGGCGCCTGTATGCGAGAACTCCGTCGGCGGTACCAATCGGGTCGTAGGCGCCGGCCCGCAGCACCTCGCGGCTCTTCCGCAAGCGGAGCAGCTCGATGTACAACCTCAGCATCGAACGGTCGTCCCCGAGCTGGCTCTCGACGTTCAACGAGCGATGGTCGTCGGGGATCGGCAACCAGGGCGCAACCATCGTGGGCGAGAACCCCGCGGCAGCGGTTCCGTCCCAAGGCATCGGAGTGCGGCAACCGTCCCGCGACTCGACCGCAGGTTCTTGCAGAGCCCAGGGGTCTTGCTGCAGGTGACGCGGTATCTCGACGTTGGCCAAACCGAGTTCATCACCGTAGTAGAGGGTGGGCGTTCCCCGGAGGGTCAAGAGCAGCATCGCTGCCACCCTCGCCTGCCGGGCACCGTACCTGCCGACCAGGCGCCGTTCGTCGTGGTTGCCGAGGACATGGTTCGGCCATCCGCCGTCAGGCACCGCGCTCTCGACCTGGTCGATCAACTCACCAAAGCGTCTCGCACTCCAGGGCGCCCAGACCAGGGTGAAGTTGAAGGGCATGTGCAACTCGTCGAGGTCCTGGCCGTAGTAGAGCGCCCACTCTTCCATGTCGAAGACGTGGACTTCTCCGACCGAGAACCGATCGCCGGGGTACGAATCGAGCAACGTTCGTAACTCGCGGAAGACAGCGTGGACGTCGGGGTGCCCCTTGTCGTACGGATGTAGTTGGGAGTCGTATTCACCCAATGACTTGAAAGCACCGTCCCGAGCACCCGCCGGCGGGTTGTCCCGCATCTCCGGGTCCTTCATGATGAAGTGGGCGACGTCGATACGGAAGCCATCGACTCCCCTGTCCAGCCAGAATCGGACGACGTCGAACATCGCTTCCCGCACTTCCGGATTCCGCCAGTTCAGGTCCGGTTGGGAGGCGAGGAACGAATGCAGGAAGTACTGGCCGGTCTCCCCATCCCATTCCCAAGCCTTGCCTCCGAAGTTGGAGAGCCAGTTGTTAGGTGGTGAGCCGTCCGGCTTTGGGTCACTCCAGACATACCAGTCCCGTTTCGGGTTGTCTTTCGATGAGCGCGACTCAATGAACCAGGGGTGCTCGTCAGAGGTGTGGTTTGGAACGAGGTCGATGATGATCCGCAAACCCCTGTCATGTGCGGCGGCGAGCAGTCGATCGAAATCCTCGAGGGTCCCGAAGAGGGGATCGACGTCGCAGTAGTCGGCCACGTCATAGCCGAAGTCCGTCATTGGAGATGGATAGAACGGCGACAGCCAGATCGCATCGATCCCCAACGTTTCAGACAGATAATCGAGCCTGCTGATGACGCCGGGCAGGTCGCCCACCCCATCACCGTCGGAATCCGCAAAACTGCGCGGATAGATCTGATACACAACGGCATCCTGCCACCAGGGTCGATCCATCGCCAGAGGTTACCAAGAGGGTTTCCTGTCAATCGGGGGTATCGAAAACAGTGCGCTCCATTGACACGAAACCGTG
This sequence comes from Acidimicrobiia bacterium, assembly GCA_048550235.1. Classification (GTDB taxonomy): domain Bacteria; phylum Actinomycetota; class Acidimicrobiia; order Spongiisociales; family JAHEDJ01; genus JAHEDJ01. The sequence continues at coordinate 11,158 of JBLYYS010000254.1, forward strand.
CCGAGGTTTCCTGTCAATACGGGGTATCGAAAACGGCACCCCCGATTGACAGGAAACTCTGAGACGGTCCCCGGAGCTACCGTGATGCCGTGACCACCCACTCACCTGCCGCGCTTCGAATCCACGCCGACCTGCCGGTTGTCGACGGCCACAACGATCTCCCCTGGAAGCTCCGGACAGAAGCCGACGGGGACCTCGATGCCGCCGACCCCCGGTTCCCGCTCCCCCACTTCCACACGGACATCCCGCGCATGCTGGCCGGCGGGGTCGGCGCCCAGTTCTGGTCGGTCTACGTTCCGGCCGACGTGCCCAATGCCTTCGAGCAGACCCTTGGCCAGATCGACCTGGTGGAGCGGATGGTCGCAAGAGACGACCGCCTGGCGTGGGCCCGCTCCGGGACCGATGCGCGGATGGTCCGCGACTCCGGGCGAATCGCCTGTTTGACGGGAGCGGAAGGCGGACACTCGATCGAGAACTCGCTCGACAACCTTCACACCCTGGCCGAGCGAGGCGTCCGCTACATGACTCTCACCCACAGCGACACCCACGACTGGGCCGACTCGGCCACCGATGATCAACGCCACCGCGGCCTCACGCCGTTCGGGCGGGACGTCGTGAGAGAGATGAATCGTCTCGGAATGCTGGTCGACCTATCGCATGTCTCCGCCGACACCATGCGTGCTGCTCTCGATGTCGGCGAGGCGCCGGTCATCGCCTCCCACTCGAACGCCTACCAACTCGCTCCCCATCCGCGCAATGTGCCCGACGATGTCTTGCGGGAGATCGGGGCACGAGACGGTGTGGTGATGGCCGTCTTCTTTCCCGGATTCGTGGTTCGGTCCACGGCCGCGCAAATGGTCACAATGTTCGAGCACTGGCGAGAAGCCCGAGAACGGCTGAACGGGGACGAGGCGGCCATCGCCGCCGAGATCAAGGAGTACGAGGCGAGCCTCGACCTCGACCACGGTTCGGTCGCTGACGTCGTGGATCACATCGAATACATCGCAGAAGTGGCAGGAATCGACGCAGTAGGGCTGGGCTCCGACTTCGACGGGGTGACGATCACTCCGCAGGGACTCGAAGATGTCTCGTGCTATCCGGCTATCACCGACGAACTGTTGAGCCGCGGGTGGGTGGAAACCGACATCCGCAAAGTGCTCGGCGAAAACTCGTTGCGCGTGCTCGATTCGGTTGGAGCCGAATAGGCAGGCTCAGCTCCCCTCTGCCTCCTGCTTGAGACCCGAAGCGAACTGTTCGAAGGAGTCTGTGAGATCGGGCATGGTTCGCCAAATCAACTTGAGCAGTGGCCCGGTGAATTCCTCCTGCATGCGGAAATCGGTCTGACCGTCGTTCGAGGAGCTCAGAGTGAATGTCCGCACTCCCTTGAACAAGCCCAGCGGCATACCGCCGGTCCAGACCATCTGCCTGGGAGCATCAAGGCTCACCTTGACGGGGAAGGCGCGTCCCGGACTGATCTCGGAGAAGACCTTGATCTTGCTGCCGGCTGCAATTGTGCCTTCGACTCTCACTACTCCGGAATCCCAGCTCGTGTACCCCGCCGCATCGGTAAGGATGTCCCATACCTGCTGCGACGCAGCCTCGATTGTTCTGGCAACGTCGTAGCCCTTCATCCCGCCTCCCTCATCAAGCCCCTGTGTAGAGGTCCTCGATCTCGGTTTCGTACCGCTCGTGGATCACGCGGCGTTTCAGTTTCAACGTCGGGGTCAGCTCTTCGGACTCTGGCGTCCATTCGTCCGGAAGGACCGTGAACTTCTTGATCTGCTCGACCCGGGCCACATGCTCGTTCGCATCGTCTACGGCCTTCTGCACCTCAGCCTGGATCTCGGGCAACTGCGAAAACCCTGCCATGTCGGTGAAGGCGATCCCCTGCCGCTCGGCCCAGGCGGGCGCCATGTCGCCATCGAGCACGATCAGCGCGGATAGGTACTTGCGCCGGTCGCCAATTACACACGCCTGACCGATCAACGGATGATTCTTGATCAACCCTTCGAGCTTGGTGGGGGCGATGTTCTTCCCGCCGGCCGTGATGATCAGTTCCTTCTTCCGGTCGACGATTGACACAAAGCCATCGGCGTCGATCTCGGCCAGGTCACCGGTTAGCACCCACCCGTCTACGAAGGTCTCGGCCGTCTCATTCGGCATCTTGAAGTAGCCGCCCGTGACATTGCCCCCGGTCATCATCAACTCGCCGTCCTCGGCCAACTTCACCTCACCGCCGGCTATCGCTTTGCCGACGGTTCCGATCTTGTTGGCACCGGGCAAATTGGTCGTACCCGGGCCCGTCAACTCGCTCATGCCCCAGAGTTCGTAGAGCGGCAGACCGATACCTTGGAAGAACTCGAGGAGTTCGGGAGCGATCGGCGCAGCCGTGGATATCGCGATCGTGACTTCGCCCATGCCCAGGCCATCAAGGAGCTTGGTCAGCACGACCTTCTCCAGCGCCGCGTGCTTGAGTCCCGTCAGGAATGGAACCGAGTCTCCCGCCTGCTTGAGCCGGACAACCTCGGTGCCGGTCTTGATTGCTGCCATGGCCAGGGTCCGCTTGAGGCCTTCCTCACCTTCCAGCCTCGCCATCAACCCTGCCTGGAAACGCTCGAATACCCGCGGAGCCGCCACGAATATGTTCGGCTTGGCTTCCTGCACGTATTCAAGAACCTGTGTCATGTCGGGGCAGTACCAGACTTCGCCGACGTACCACATGCCGAGGTAGTGGCTGGCAATCCGCTCTGCGATGTGCGCCAGCGGCAAGAACGACACCAGACGCGGGTGTTTGGGAATATGGAGCGTCCTCTCAGTGGACTCGACGGTCCACAGGACGTTGTAATGAGTGATGACGACACCCTTGGGCGTGCCGGTCGTTCCCGAGGTGTAGATGAGCGTGGCGATATCGGTGGGCTCGAGTTGCGCACTCCGCCCGTCGACCAGATCCGGCTCGGCGGCGAGCCTGTTTCGGCCGCGTTCCTTCAGTTCATCCCAGGAGAGAACCCAGTCGACATCCGCGTACTCCTCCGCTCCTTCAATGAGAACCACGTACTCGAGGTTCGGAAGCTCGGGCTTTGCCTCCTCCCAGTGTTTCATGAAGTCGAGATTCTCGAGGATGGCTACCCGCGCTTCACAGTGCCCACCTATGTAGGCGACCTGGGATGTAGCCAGAGTTGAGTAGAGAGTGACCGGCGTGGCGGCCGCATGCACCACCCCGAGGTCGGCGATCACATGTTCAGGCCGATTGGCCGCCATCAAGGCAACAAAATCGCCCTTGCCGATTCCAAGGTCGATCAACCCGGCCGCGACATCGACGACACGTGCCCGGTACTCCGACCAGGTGAGCTCCTTCCACCGGTCGCCATCCCGCCAATGAATAGCTGGAACCAACGGATGCTCGGCCGCGTTGCGGGCGAAGATGTCGACGACCGTTTTACCCTCTACTGCCTTGTCGATCGCTGCCCTTGTATCCGTCGCACTATTGGCCATGACATCCTCCTAGCCGGCATATCCGGCGAATCTCCACTCCCGAGAACAATAACGACGACGGAGCGGCTAAGTTCGACCCCGCTATTCGGCGCCCGGCCGCTTCCGTAGCCGTTTGATCTCGCTCCGCCTGCGTTTGGAATCCAAACGTCGCCGCTTGGCGGCACGTGATGGCTTCGTGCGCCGGCGTGGAGGTGCTGGTGGACTGGCCGCGCCGGCCAGCACCTCGGCGAGACGTTTCCTTGCCATCTGCCGGTTCCTCCACTGCGACCGGGACTCATCAACCGTAACCACCACAACGCCATCCACGAGACGCTTCCCCAACGCGCCCATCACCCGCGATTTGAGCTCCAGGGGAATCGCCCGAGATTCACCCACATCGAACCGCAACTCGGCCCGGGTGTTGGATCGGTTGGCATGCTGACCGCCGGGACCACCGGAGGTAGAGAAGCTCCACTGCAGCTCGTCGGCTGGAACAACGATCGACGGACTGACTACGAGATCCTCATTCATACCTAGGCCTGCTCTCCGGTGAACATGGCGAGGACTGCGGCGCGCGCCACCTTGCCAAGGAAATTGCGTGGAAGCTCATCGACGAACTTCCATTGACGCGGAACCTTGTAGCCCGCCAGGTGTTCCCGAATGTGCGACTCCAGATACCGATCCGTCAGTCCCGCGTCACCCACCACCGCGGCGACAACGATCTCACCCCATTCAGGATCAGGCATGCCGACGACGACCGCTTCATCGACCCCGACCTCCGCCAGCAGTACCTCCTCAACCTCCAGCGGGTGTATGTTCTCGCCTCCGCTGATGATGATGTCGTCGATCCGGCCGAGCACTCGCAATCGGCCCCGTTCATCGATCCGACCGAAGTCTCCGGTTCGCAGCCAATGAGATGGCAGGTGGGCGGGCTCACCGATGTACCCGGAGGAAACCATGGGGCCGCGCACCTCGATGTTTCCGAGTTCCTCGTTGCGAAGGCGATTGCCTCCTGCAGAAGTAACCCGCAGCTGTACGGTGTCGAGCGGTGGCAGATCGAGGCTGGGATTCAGGCCTTCCTCCAGTGGAAGCGTTGCCACCTGCGAAGCAGTCTCGGTCATTCCGTAGGTGGGAAGAACCGGAAGGCGCGCTGCCGCGGCACGGTCCAACAACTCCTGGGTGCTCGGGCCCCCGCCAAGAAGGACGGCCCGCACCCCCCAATACGGCCCCGGCTCTATGTCGAGGATGCGCTCGAGCATGGTGGCGACGAGGCTCACCAGGGTGACTCTGCCCTCCCTCATCAGGATCCCGGCACGGGCCGACTCGAAGCGCGGTTCCAGCACCACCGCACTTCCCTGACGAGCCGAACGGACGATGATCGACCAGCCGCCAACGTGAAAGAGCGGCAGTACCGCCAACCACCGGTCCTCTTTCGTGAGTCCCAGATGCCTCGCTGAGGCGGCCGCAGAAGCTTCGAAGTTCGCTCTACTGAGGCGCACGCATTTCGGATCACCGGTTGTACCCGACGTGAACATGACCATGTAGCCGTCATGTGGCGGCACATCGCACCGCCCATCGACACCCGCCTCTTGCAGGGCATGGATCGGAGTAGTTTCCAGATCTAGCTTGGGGGCGTGTTGAGAGGCGAGCACCTGGACGGCGCCGGCTCTGGCGATCAGGGGTTCCACCTCCTCCGCTACCAGGCGAGTGTTTAGCGGTAGAACGAGTGCACCGGTGCGAGGCACGGCCAGCATGGCCACGACCGTGTCGACATCGTTCTCGCCCCAGACGGCAATCACGTCCCCCCGCTCTACTCCCGAGGCTCGCAGCGCTCCAACCGTCCGGCACACCAGTTCCTCGACCTCGCCAAACGTCCAGGTCCGGGCAGGAGCAATCAGAAACGGATCGTCCGGCGCCCGTTCCGCTGCTTTCATGAGCCAGTCGGCGATTTGTTCCATGACGACGTAGAGTATCGGCGCTTGGCGAGGAGAAGACCAACCATGGTTTCGGAACTGTTCGATACGTCGGTCTGGGAGCGGGTTCCCGACTTCGACTTCACAGACATCACCTACCACCGCGCCATCGAAGGCGACACGGTTCGAGTCGCGTTCGATCGACCGGAGGTCCGCAATGCCTTCCGTCCTCAAACGGTCGACGAGTTGTACCGGGCACTCGACCACGCACGAATCACCCCGTCGATCGGAACCGTCCTTCTGACCGGAAACGGTCCTTCGGCGAAGGATGGAGGCTGGGCATTCTGCTCGGGAGGTGACCAGAGGATCCGCGGCAAGGACGGCTACCAGTACGCAGACGGATCGGACTCGCCGGGAAGGCTCCACATCCTGGAGGTCCAGCGGCTGATCCGATTCATGCCGAAAGCAGTCATTGCAGTCGTGCCGGGCTGGGCCGTCGGTGGAGGTCACTCGCTACACGTTGTCTGTGATCTGACCATCGCCAGCCGGGA
>JBLYYS010000255.1:0-7324 GCA_048550235.1 Acidimicrobiia bacterium
ATATGGTGGGCGGTTCGTTTGCGCGGCAAATCATCCTGAGCCGGGAAGCATCGGGCGGGTCCCTGGGTCGATCTGGGCACAGTGGCCATCCGGGCCCTGGACAAGGAAGTTCAGACCGTCATCGACGATCTCATCATCCTGCTCGAACCAGATCCTGAGGCGTTTCCAGACTCGGCAATCTCGGAAGCGATGCAGATGCTCTATTGGGGTAAACAGGCGATCACAGGAATACGGGGCCAGGTCCCCACTCCGACGGCTAGCCTCTCCGAACCCGACGAGAGAATGTTGTGGCAGACAACCAAGTGAAGCTCGGATCCAACTACTGGAAGCTGCTCATAGCTAGCGTCGTCTCGAACTTCGGCGATGGGATCTCGACAATCGCCTACCCCTGGCTGGCGTCGGCAGTCACCCGGGATCCACTGCAAATAGCACTGATCGGCGTGGCCACCCGAATCCCCTGGCTCGTCTTCACCCTCCCGGCCGGAGTCATCGCCGATCGCGTCGATCGCCGCAAACTGATCGCATGGACCGATACGTTCCGCTTCATGCTGACGCTCGGAGTAGCTCTGATCGTGTTGGTTGCGGGAAGTGACCTGACGGATCCCGATACCATCGCGGCCGGCGCCTCCGCAGACCCCGAAAATGCAGCCCTCCTCCTGTTCGTGCTCTATGCATCAGCTCTCCTGTTCGGATTTGCCGAGGTCCTACGCGACAACGCAGCACAGACGCTGATGCCATCGATCGTCGATGCCTCGTTGCTGGAGAAAGCGAACGGCAGGTTGTGGGGCAGCGAAATGGTCATGAACTCGCTCCTGGGCCCGGTGATCGGCGGCCTCATCATCGCCGTTGCCTTCTCGCTTCCGTTCTTCGTCGACGCGGTCACGTTCGCAGTAGCGGCGATTCTCCTTTTCACCATGAAGGGGTCCTTTGTCGCGGAGCAAGCTGCCGAGCGCCTCTCGTTCATCGGTCAAATCAAGGAAGGGTTCGGTTGGCTGTGGCAGCACCGTCTTCTACGCGTGATGGGCATCATCCTCGGGGTCATGAACGCCATGTTCTCGATGGCTCTCGCCACCTACGTACTCTTCGTGCAGGAGATCCTGTTGCTGGATGCGTCTCGATTTGGGCTGCTGATGACGGCCGGCGCGCTCGGCGGAGTCGTCGGCAGCTTCACAGCCTCACAGGTCAGCAAGGCGATCGGACCAGGAGCGTCGCTGTTTGTGACCCTCCTCGGATCCGGAGTGACTCTTGTTCTCACCGGGGTGACTTCCAGCTGGCTGGTCGTATGGGTGATGTTCTTCGTCGGGAGCTTTCTCGCAGTCCTGTGGAACGTGATCACCGTCTCGCTACGTCAGACGATCATTCCCGATCGGCTCCTCGGCCGGGTCAACAGCGTCTACCGGTTCTTTGCCTGGGGGATGATGCCGCTCGGAATGCTCGCAGGTGGGGCAATCGTTACCCTCGTTGAAGTTGTCTGGTCTCGAGATCTCGCACTGCGCATGCCTTTCTACATCGGCGGGGCCGTATACGGGCTGTTGTTCATTGTCGCCTTGCCGGTTCTGAACACCCGGCAGATCGAGAAGGCGCGCAACGAGGCAGAAGCGCTCTCCGAAGATCAGTCCTGATCGGGCATATCTCCGGGTTCCGGGCGATTTCGCCGTGGATAGTCGGCGAGGGCCCACCAAGCGAGCAGCGACAGCGCCGCCGCGCCGAGAGCGAGGGCAGCCCAGCCCCAGCGTTGCGTTGCCGCGTCCAGGGTCAGTTCCGCATCTGGCTCGTCCACGTTCTCCGGATCTTCGAGCAACACGTCGACGGCCACTCCCAAGTCGGTAAGCGAAACGGCGGTCGATTGCTCGGAGGCGCTTCCCGCCCCGATGGCTTCGAAGACGACAAGGAGATCCGCTCGCTCAACGACCAAGGTTCCGTCGAAGGAGTCGCCACTGGGCGTCAGGGTGGTGGTGATCTGGTTGTCGCCTGGGTCAATCAGATGGGCGACCACGCTGGCCGGGTTGCCACCCACCTCCACCGAAAGGGTCACCTCCATCTCACCGGAAGACACCGCGGTCGCTTCGGCCGAGGCGGCACCAAAGACGCCTCCCAACTCAATCACCAGCATCACGACGGAAATCAGATAGACCATGTGACACCGACTGTATCGGACTGTCCGGCGCAATCGCGTAGCCTGGTTACGTGACCGACCCCGACACGACAATCCGAGTAGTGCAGGGAGACCTGACTCGACAGGAAATAGATGCCATCGTCAACGCTGCCAACGAGCACCTTCAGCACGGAGGCGGAGTCGCAGCGGCCATCTCCCAAACCGGCGGACCCTCCATTCAGCTCGAGTCAGAGGCCTGGGTGCAAAACAATGGGCCACTCGAGCCCGGCATCGCTGCCGTCACCACCGCCGGCGAACTACCGGCGGACATCGTCGTCCACGTCGCGGGACCGCGCTACCGGCCCGATCAGGACAACCCTGGACTCTTGGGTGCTGCCGTTGAAGCAGCGCTGTCCGCGGCGGCCGCGGCGGGAGCACGGTCGGTGGCTCTGCCGGCCATCTCAGGCGGGATCTTCGGATACCCGCTCCAAGAGGCAACCAGGGTGATCGGTACCCGATGCCGGGAGTGGGTTCGGGACAACCCGGGAGCTCTGAACGAGATCCGGCTGGTAGGACTCGACGAAAGCACCGTCACAGGCTTCGTGGAAGGCCTGTCATGACCGAGAAACGGATCGCGCGTGTCTGGAGACGTGCTTCTGACAAATGGGATCGCAGCCGCGTTCCGCCCGCCTTTGACGAAGGCACCCGCTGGGAGCGTGTGGAACAAGCGGGCCGGCACATCGGTGCCCGACGGAGAATGATCTCCCACCTCGAGGATGGCCTCCGGATCGACGAAGTATTTGCCCTCGCCGAAGGTGAGTTCGTCGGCTTCTGGTCGATGAACATGCGTCTGACTGCACCTCCCGAACCGACCTGGACGGCATATTCATTCGCCGTCGGAGAGAACGAGCGAGTCACTTTCGAACGACAAGTCGACTCGACTGTTCCCCGTTTCGGCATCTATCCCATCGTCGCACAGGTGCCGTTCGAGGCCGGGCATCTCAATGCCGCCAGCCTTTTGGACGACCGGTCCGGAGAGGTCCAGGAAGACTGTCACCTGGTGTCGGTTGGCTGGGATGATGATGTCAACGGTCAATGGTGGAGGATCGATCAGTATCACGACGGTGATCGAATGGCCGCCTACTGGCTCGACGCCCAACACCGGCTCATGAGATCCGATTGGGATGGCGCCACCCTCGAGTACATCGAATCTAAGGACGAAGCCCTCGGCGAGCTTGCACCGTTTCTCTCCAGCGTTTTCGCAGAACCCCCCGACCCCTAGGTTCCTGTCAATGCGGGGTACGGAAAACGGGCTGCTCTATTGACAGGAAACCGGGCGGCATGTTCCTGTCAATGCGGGGTACCGAAAACGGGGTGCCCGATTGACAGGAAACCGGGCGTATTGCCCCGATCTCGCCGTAGTTGCTCCGCTACGCTGTCGCCTGCGCGGAAGGACATCGATGCCGAGAACTCTCTTTGACAAAGTATGGGACGATCACGTCGCCCACTCTGCCCCAGGGGAGCCGTCCCTCCTCTATATCGACCTCCATCTCGTGCATGAGGTCACATCGCCGCAGGCCTTCGACGGGTTGCGACTCGCCGGACGCTCGGTCCGCCGACCGGACCTGACTCTGGCCACGATCGACCATGGAGTACCGACGACCGGGCGTGAGTTCGGTATCAAGGATCCACTGTCGAAAGAGCAAATCGATGCTCTGATCCGCAACTGCGACGAGTTCGGAGTGACCCTCTACGGACTCGACGATCCCCGCCAGGGCATCGTCCACGTGATCGGGCCCGAACAAGGCATCACTCAACCGGGCATGACCATTGTGTGCGGTGATTCACACACTGCCACCCACGGAGCATTCGGCGCCCTGGCCTTCGGAATCGGCACATCCGAAGTCGAACACGTGCTGGCCACCCAGACACTCCCTCAAGTCAAACCAAAGTCGATGTCCGTGACAGTCGAAGGCGACCTGCCGGTTGGGGTCACCGCCAAGGACATCATCCTCGCCATCATCGCCCGGATTGGGACCGCCGGCGCAACGGGACATGTCATCGAGTATCGGGGTTCAACCATCGAGTCGCTCTCGATGGAGGGCCGCATGACGGTATGCAATATGTCGATCGAGGCAGGCGCCAGGGCCGGAATGATCGCTCCGGATGAGACCACTATCCGCTACCTGAAAGGCCGTCCCAAGGCTCCCGACAACTGGGATGCTGCGCTGGAGTATTGGGGCGGATTGCACTCCGACACCGACGCCGAATTCGACACAGAGATTCACATAGACGCAACGGAACTGGAGCCTTACGTGTCGTGGGGAACCAATCCGGGACAGACCCTCCCGGTAACCTCCAGCCTTCCCTCACCGGACGACTTCGAACAAGCCATCGACCGTGATTCCGCCAAGCGGGCCCTCGAATACATGGGTCTCGAGGCCGGCACAGCCATCACGGCCATCAACATCAACAAAGTCTTCGTCGGCTCATGCACGAACGGTCGGATCGAAGACCTGCGGGTCGCGGCCAAGATCGTAGAAGGCCGCGAAGTATCCGCATCCGTATCTGCCATCGTGGTCCCCGGATCCGGCCTGGTGAAGCTACAGGCCGAATCGGAAGGGTTGGACAAGATCTTCGTCGATGCTGGATTTGAGTGGCGTGACGCCGGATGCTCCATGTGTCTCGGAATGAATCCGGACATCCTCGACCCGTACGATCGCTGCGCGTCGACATCGAACCGGAACTTCGAGGGCCGCCAGGGCAAAGACGGACGTACCCATCTGGTGAGTCCGGAGATGGCTGCCGCGGCGGCTATTGCCGGTCATTTTGTCGATGTGCGGGATTGGGAGGTGTGACATGAAGGCGGTTCAGAACGTAATCGGAACCATGGCTCCACTTCCTCGAGCGAACGTCGACACCGACCAGATCATGCCCAAGCAGTTCCTCAAGCGCACCGAGCGCACCGGATACGGCGAGTTTCTGTTTTGGGACTGGCGCCGCTCCCCCGACGGCAGTCTCGATCCCGACTTCGTCTTGAACAAGCCCGAGTATGCGCAGGCTTCGGTGCTCGTCGCGGGTCCCAACTTCGGATCGGGATCTTCACGGGAGCACGCCCCCTGGGGGCTCGAAGACTGGGGTTTCGAAGCCATCATCGCTCCCTCATTTGCCGAGATCTTCTTCACGAACTGCACCAAGGTCGGTCTGCTGCCGGTGGTGTTGTCGGAAAAGGAGGTTCAGTATCTCCTCGATCTCGCCGCCGACGACCCCGCGGCGCGAGTCTCAATCGACCTCATGGACCTCGTGGTCGAGGCGCCCGGGCTGACAGCCGACTTCGAACTCGATCCGTTTATCCGGCACCGGTTGCTGGAGGGCCTCGACGACATCAGCATCACACTGCAACACTCGGCCGAAATCGATGCATTCGAGTCCGTCCGCCCCACCCACAAACCCGTCGCTTCCTAGATTCCGAGCTGAATCGATTAGCCGCAACGCGGCCATGCCGACAGGCACCACGACCAATCATGTGTGCGGCATACGGTCGGGTTTTCCCTGGCGCCGATCGGTCCGCGCACATATGAGGCCCCGGTACCCCCTGCCGGGGCCTCAATTGTGGGCGATGCCAGTAGCGAGATCAACGGTCGGCGAGGTGGTCACGCATCACGCCCGGCAAGATGTCCGGACGGTCGGTAATCAGGGCATCGACGCCCAGGTCGAGCAGTCGTCGCATCTCTTCCGGCTCATCGATCGTCCACACATGTACCTGCTTGCCAACGGCATGGGCAGCACGAACAAAGCGGTCATCGACGACCGTGGTCTTCCCGTATGTGGGCGGCACCTGTAGAGCATCTGCCCGGATGTTCAATGGTCGTCCAGTCCTGGCCGAGGCCCACAACGCCCGTGTCTCCCAGGGGCCCGACGAAGTGGCAACACCTGGTCCCGCCAGCTTGCGGAATCGGGCGATGCGACGGTCCTTGAACGATCCGATGATGACCCGATCGCGGATACCCAACCGGTTTATGGCGGCAACAAGGAGTTCCTCGATACCCGCCTGCTTCAGATCGAGTGTGAACATGGCGTGCGGGAAGGTCGTTACGCATTCCTCGAGGGTCGGAACCCTGACACCCTTCGCCCGAAATGGGAAACCCCTCAGCGGATCATGCCGGAATCCGGCATCCACCCGTTGGAGTTCAGCAAGCGTCCGGTGACTCACCGCGCCCGTTGCATCGGTTGTTCGGTCCAGGTTGTCATCGTGGAAACAAACGAGGACGCCGTCTGCGGTGGCGTGAAGATCAGTCTCGAGGTAGCGGAACCCGAGGTCGACTGCGCCTTGAAACGCTTCCATCGTGTTCTCGGGCCACAAGATCCGGCTACCGCGATGCGCCATCGCGATCGGATGCTCATGGGAGAAGAAGGGTTTCACGAAGCGAAGACTAAAACCCTCTGACGACGGAGAAAAGCCGCCGGTCAGCCGACGACCACCCGGCCATCCTTGACGACCTTCCATGTGAACGTGCGATCCGGGCGGTAGGCCAGGTCCGCATGGGTATCGGTGTCTAGGACGTGGATGTCGGCCACTGCCCCCACCCGGAGCCAGCCCTTGTCCGGCTCCTCGACCGCCAAGGCACCGCCGCGAGTCGCCGACCAGATGGATTCCTCCACGGTCAATCCCATCTCGACTGCACCCAGTGCCACGATGAACTGCATCGACTCAATGAACGAGGTACCCGGGTTGCAATCGGTCGCGAGAGCGATCGTGACTCCCGCGTCCCGTAGGAGGGTGGCGGGGGCCTGAGGAGATCGCGTTGAAAGAGAGGCGGCCGGCAACAGAACCGCTATGACGCCCCCGTCCGCCAGCAGGTCTGCCTGCCTGCGCGAGACGTGCTCCAAATGGTCGGCGGAAACTGCCCCTACCTCGACCGCCAATTCGATCCCACCGGTATCACCTAGCTGATTGGCGTGAAGCCGCGGGCGCAGTCCGTGCCGCCGACCTGCCGCAAGTACCCGACGGGCCTCATCGACAGAGAAGACACCGGCATCGCAGAAGACATCGCAGTACTCGGCGACACCGGCAACAGCCGGAAGCATCTCTTCTTCGAGCAGCCACAGATAGGCGTCCCGATCCGATCGGTACTCGCTCGGAACCGTGTGTGCCCCTAGGAAGGTGGACACGACGTCGATCGGAAGGCGCCTACCGATCTCAGCAGCCACCTCGAGCATCTGCCGTTC
>JBLYYS010000256.1:0-11250 GCA_048550235.1 Acidimicrobiia bacterium
ATCTCCCGACCGGAGAAGGTGTGGACCTCGATTCCGGCTTCTTCGAGAGCCGCCTGAGTTCGCGGGTTGCCTTCGATCATCACCACGACGCCAGGTCGGACCGCCAGAAGATTGCAGCCCTGGCTCCCAAACTCCTCATCAGGGACGGGGATCATCCGGATTCCCATCTCGGTGAGGAGTTCCCACAGCGCGCTGGGAAGCAGCCGGAGGTAGACGGCGGCAGCATCCTCCGCGACCGGCGAGATGACGCTCAGTAGATGCAAGCACTCGTCCGGGCCGTTGCCGTAGGGCACATCGAAGACCTCGACTCGTCCACCGACGAGATGGGCAAGTTGCTCGGCTCCCGATCGATTCGTCCTGAGCGAACGCCCAATACAGAAGATCTCGGGAGTCAGCCAGAACGTGTCCCCTCCATCCACCGTTCCCGGGGCTTCGATTCGACCGAGGGTGGGAATGCCGGCCGCCGCCGCCCATTCCTCGAGCGCCGTTTCTTCGCCAACTCGATTGGGTTTGCCCGAACGAAGGGCGATCACCCCGCGGTCGGTAACGAGCATCGGGTCGTAGGCGTAGACGAGATCTGGGCTGGTCGTCTCGGCCTCCAGCGCGTGTACGACGACTCCCAAGGACTCGAGTAGCGACCGGAAGGCATCGTGCTCACGCTGAGCCCGGTCGATATCGACACTGTGCAGAAATCCGTGTGCGGGATCATCGAACGCATCCCCGAAGGCCGGGCCCGGTCGCTTCACGAGTACATCACGGAGGGGCCTGACCATCGATTGCGCGCCGTAGCTCTCTATCAGCATGGCGGCACCATAACCCACCGCGGGTTTTCAATATGCACCTGCCAATCAGCCCACCTAGAGTTTGTGCAACGAAGGACAAGCTCCATCGTTCCCTACGGGAGGAAGAGTTGATATGAAGAAGTGGACAACAGTCGTCGTCCTGATCCTGGCGCTCTCGCTGGTGGTGGCGGCGTGCGGCGGAACAGATACTGGAGAGTTCGATCTCGTCCAAGAGGGCAAGATCCTCGTTTGTTCGGATATCCCCTATCCCCCATTCGAGTTTGAGGAAGGTGACAGCTACACCGGCTTCGACGTAGAACTGATGGATGCAATCGGTGACGAGCTCGGCCTCGATGTTGAATTCATCGATTCCGGCTTCGAGTCCATCACCGCCGGGACCGCCATGGTGGGCGGCGAGTGTGACATCGCCGCATCCGCGATCACCATCCGGGCAGACCGGGAAGAGAACATCGACTTCTCAGACCCGTACTTCGATGCAGATCAGTCGCTGATGGTCAAAGCTGACTCCGACATCACCAGCCTCTCCGACTTCGCCGGCAAGCGCCTCGGCGTCCAGTCGGGCACCACCGGCGAGGGATACGCGGAAGAGAACAAGCCTGCAGACGCCGTGCTCGTTGGTTTCGCAGAGAGTGGCCAGTTGTTCCTGGCGCTCGAAGCGGGAGATATCGAGGGAATCCTCCAGGACCTCCCCGTCAACGCAGAGCGACTCGTGACCGATGACTCACTCACCATCGTCGAGACATATCCGACCGACGAGAAGTACGGTCTGGCCGTCAAAGAAGAAGGCAAGGAAGCGTTGCTCGAGGCCGTGAATGAGGCTCTGGCAACGATCAGGGACAACGGGACCTACGACGACATCTATGACAAGTGGTTCAAGTAATCCTCGTCATTCTGAGCGAATCACGAGAGGGACCCACTAGGGTCCCTCTCGGTGGTTAAGAGACGGATCTCATGAAGAAGGCGACCAAGCAGAAACTCCGCAGGGGGCTGTTGTACACCCTGCTCATCGTCATCATCGTCCTCGTCGGGGTCCTAGCCGACTGGCCGACCATCCAGAGGGCGTTCTTCAACCCTGAGATCGCAGCCGACATGCTCCCGGATGTGCTCACCGTCGCGGCCAAGAACACCATCGTTTACACGGCCCTCGCATTCGCCCTGGGTTTGGTGCTGGCTCTGATCCTCGCATTGATGAAGCGGTCCTCTGTCCGCCCTTACCGCTGGATCGCCACCACCTACATCGAGCTGTTTCGCGGACTGCCGGCTCTGGTTACGCTCTCGCTGGTGGCGTTTGGCCTCCCAATCGCACTCGGAGTCCGGATTCCCGGAGGGACTCTCGGCAAGGGAACCATCGGGTTGGGAATTGTCGCAGCCGCATATATGGCCGAGACGATCCGCGCCGGCATCGACGCAGTTCCAAGAGGACAAATGGAAGCCGCCCGTTCCCTGGGTATGAGCCAGGGATCGGCGATGAAATCCATCATTCTTCCCCAAGCATTTCGCATCATCATTCCACCACTGACCAACGAGATGGTGATCCTGATCAAGGACACATCTCTGTATTTCGTGCTCGGAACGACAATCGTCAGCAAAGAGCTCACCAAGTTCGGCAACGACTTCATGAGTTCGACTTTCAACGGCACGCCGTTGGTTGTCATTGCACTCGTCTACCTGGCGATCACGTTGCCACTCACCAGATTCGTTGCACAGCTCGAGAAGAGAGCCGCGAGGGCACGATGAACGAAACCAACACCCCACCACCGATTCAGGTACTTGGCCTTCACAAGTATTTTGGCGAACTCGAAGTACTCAAGGGAGTCGACTTCGAGGTGGACAACGGCGAAGTCGTGTGCGTGGTCGGTCCATCAGGATCAGGGAAGTCGACTCTGCTGCGTTGCGTCAATCTGCTCGAAGTGCCCACGTCCGGACAGGTGCTTATCGAAGGTATCGACATGACCGATCCAGAGACCGAGATCGACGAGCTCCGATCACGAATCGGGATGGTCTTTCAACAGTTCAACCTCTTCCCACATCTGACGGTCCTTCGCAATCTGACAATCGCTCAACAGAAGGTCCTGGGACGCTCCGAGGACGAAGCCAACGATGTAGCCAATCAGGTGCTCGATCGAGTGGGGTTGTCGGACAAGACCGGCGAGTATCCCATTCGTCTCTCGGGAGGTCAGCAGCAACGGGTGGCAATCGCTCGCTCCTTGTGCATGAATCCCGACATGATGCTCTTCGACGAACCGACGTCCGCGCTCGACCCCGAACTGGTCGGTGAAGTGCTGGACGTGATGCGTGGGCTGGCCGAGGAAGGCATGACGATGATGGTCGTCACCCACGAAATGGGATTCGCCAGACAGGTCGGCGATCGAGTGGCATTCATCGACGGAGGAGTCATCGTCGAGGATGGGCCCCCTGATGACGTACTGCTTCGACCTCAGCACGAACGTACTAAGAAGTTCCTCGAGGCCGTACTCCACCACTAGCCGGGACACTGCGGGGTAGGCTCCGAACATGGAGACACTCGAGACGGCCCTGGTTGTTGTCGGATCCATCGTTGCCGTATTGATTCTCATATGGTTCATCCGATACGCCAGGAGCGTCTTGAGAGGGGACTACGGACACACCGACGGCGCCAAACAAGTCTGGTGGGTACCAGGGGGCGGCGGACACGGCGGCGGCGGATCTGTCCCTCCGATCGTAACGAACGACGACGACTGAGCGTTCTTGCGTGAGTCCCTCCCGCGGAGCGAGATTCTGTCACGCAGGAACCGCAAAAAGGGTCGGATCACGGCGTCCTGATTTCTACTAATCTTTCGCCCGCCATCGGCAGTAACCACTGCCGGGGAGAAAGGGAGAAACCCGTTGGAAACGGCTGAGCCTCGCGCAACGTCTTCGGTGCCCACCTGGGCACGACTCATCTACGTTTTCCTGCTTCTGTATCTCTTCCTAGTCGGAGTGAAGGCCCTCGAGTCGGGCATCAAATCGTTCGGTTCCGACTTCACCGACAATCTGTTCGCGAACGTCTCAAATCCTATCGCCGGGTTATTCGTTGGCGTCCTCGCTACCGTTCTGGTGCAGTCATCATCGGTCTCCACTGCCACGATCGTCGGCCTGGTTGGAGCCGGCTCACTATCAATCCCCTTCGCAGTGCCCATGATCATGGGGGCCAATATCGGGACGACTGTCACCAACACCCTCGCTTCAATGGGATTCCTTCGACGCAGCAACGAGTTCAAGCGAGCGTTTGCCGGCGCCACCATGCACGACTTCTTCAATCTGCTGGCAGTGGCTCTGTTCTTGCCTTTGGAGATATGGACGAAGTTCCTGTCCAAGAGCGCTCAGTGGTTGGCCGATCTACTCGGTGCCAATACATCACTTGAGTTCGAGAAGCCGGACAGCCCGATCAAGTCGGCCGTCAAGGCACCGGTCACCTGGTTCGAGTCGCTGTTCGAGAAGATCACGGACAACGAGACGGCGATGGGAGTCGCGCTGCTGATCTTCGGCCTCGGGTTGATCTTCCTGGCTCTCGCCTACATCACCAAGAACATGCGGCTCGTAATGGCCGGACGTATCGAAAGATCGATGAACGCAGTGTTGTCCAAAGGGGGCGGGATCCCGGCCATCATCATCGGCCTGCTGATGACGGTGGCCGTCCAGTCGTCGTCGATCACGACCTCGGTGCTGGTACCGATGATCGCCGCAGGTGTGCTCACTCTGGAGAACGGATTCCCGGTCACGCTGGGCGCCAACGTCGGAACCACCGTCACCGCCCTGCTGGCCTCGCTCGCCGCCGACTCGCCGGCTGCCCTCGTCATCGCACTCACGCACACCCTGTTCAACATTTCCGGCATCGCGGTCTTCTATCCGATAAGGGCTGTACGGAACATCCCGCTGATACTGGCCAGGAAGCTGGCGGAAGTGGCCGAAGTAAGGAAGTCGGCTGTTCTGGCGTATGTCGTCGGCGTCTTCATAGTGATACCGATAATTGGCATACTGATACTGAACTGAGGAGTAATCATGGTGATGGAATTCTTTCGGGGTGGAGCCGATAAGGAGCTCGAACAGATCGAGCAGACGATCCAGCAGATGCTGGTCGACTGCCGGCACACGTTCGATGTTGCCATCAATGCTCTTCTCAGTGGTACCGATCCCGCCCTGGTGAAGAAGGACATCAAGAAGACCGACCGGCAGGTGAACAAAGCCGAACGCGAGGTTCGTCGGGAACTCGTCGTTCACGCCAGTGTGCGCGGGGCGCAGGCCGACATCCCGATGGTTCTCGTATCCATGAGCATCGTCAAAGACGCCGAGCGAATCGGCGACTACGCCAAGAACATCTTCGATATCGCTCGAGAGGGCGTGGATCTTTCTTCGGCCGATGATCTCGATCAGCTCATCAAATACCGCGATCGAGTATCCCGTTTGATCGCGGAAACCGCACGGATCTTCGGCGAACGGGACACGGAGGCCGCGCATCAGATCCTTCAATCGGAGGACGAGAGTCTGGACGAATACGACGCCAACGTCCTCGCTCAGATCGACAGCGGCCAACCGGCGGCCGAGGCCGTCCCGCGTGCACTGCTGTATCGGTACCTGAAGCGCATCACAGCCCACGCTATGAACATTCTGACGTCGCTGGTGATGCCCATCGACCGGCTCGACTACTACGACGAGGACAAGGCTGATAGATGGTGAGTGTTCGATCGGAGCAGAGCTCCAATCGAATTCGAGTTTGGCTTCGCCAAACTCGGCGAGCTCTGATCGTTCGGACGGTTAACCGTTAGCTGTTGGCCTCGTCGAGGAGGTCACGCACCAGGTCTTGCACCCGACGGCTGACCTCGTCCCGAATCGGGCGAATGTCTTCGACTGATTTCCCGGCCGGGTCATCGAGTTCCCAGTCGAGGTAGCGCTTGCCGGGGTATATCGGACAGGCATCGCCACATCCCATGGTGATCACGACATCGGAAGCCTGCACCACTTCATCGCTCAGCTTCTTCGGGACGGCGTCGATCAACTCGACCCCCAGTTCTCGCATCGAGGCCACAACCCCCGGATTCACCTCGGAGGCCGGCATGGAACCGGCCGAACGAACCACCACCCGTTCGCCGGCGTAGTGGCGAAGGAAGGCAGCAGCCATCTGGCTGCGACCGGCGTTGTGTACACACACGAACAGAACTTCGGGTTTCACCGACCTCCTCGCCCTTTCTACTCGTTCTGGCGTCAGAAACCCGACAGAATTGCGCGCTTCCTGGCGCCAGAATGTGTGAGGAGGCTAGCCCTCTTTGATCTCGGCTTCGACGACTACCTCTCCCGCGTTTTCGAATTCGAGAGTGATCTCATAGGTATCACCCTCCACAAAATCAGCCTGCTTGTCGATGCACATGACGTGCAAACCACCGACCTCAAGAACGGCTTCTCCCCCGGCAGGAACCTCGATTCCTGCCGGTCCGACCGGGCTCATGCTCATCACACCGTCGCTCATCATCGACTCGTGAAGTTCAGTGAATCGGCAAGCGTCCGAGGACGCATCGACCAGGTGATCCGCCACATCAGCATTACTGGAGATCACCATGTAGAAAGCGCCGTTCGACGCCGCGGCCGGTGACGGACGTCCCCACACGTCACTCACCTCAATATCCGCTCCACCACCGCAGGCTGCAACAAGCAGCATCAATAGAACAACGAACCCAACCCAAGTGCGAGACACTTGTTCCTCCTAGCGCAACATGTACTCGAGGTCGGCTGCCACAGCTTCGGCCTCCGCCCCGAACGGGATTACGAGTTTCAGGTTCCCCTCGCGATCAATGGCCAGAACCGTAGGAGTGTGCTCCATCAGGTATCCGGTCGCTTCGGTTCCCTCGCCCGCTCTATAGAAAATGCCGTACAGAGTGGCGACAGACCCAATCTCTTCATCGGACCCGGTCAGTCCGACAAACCTCTCATCGAAATAGCGGACGTACTCGCCGACCCGGCCCACATCGTCACGGGCCGGATCGATGGTCACCATGATCACCTGCACAGAGTCGGCGTCATCGGCGCTGAGTTCGTCAATCGCCGCCGCCAGGTCGGTGAGTGTCGTCGGGCACACGTCCGGACAGAACGTATAGCCGAAGTACAGCAGTACCAACTTCCCCTCGTAGTCATTCAGCGATACGGGTCCACGATCGGAATCGAGCGTGAAGTCGGGAGCAGCGACCGGGGACTGGATCACCGTGCCACTGAACTGATGCGGACGCGATCTGTTGTAGCCCCAATAGAACACCAGCGCCGCAATAACCAGCGGAATGAGAACGAGGCTGTAGCGCCAGGGCCGCGAACTGGACGGCTTTGCCTCTTCGGGAGCGATCGTGTCGGTCATGGCGCGTAGCAAAGGAAGAGGTGAGCAGCTTCATAGGCCAGCGATGCTGCTCCATTGCTGTTCTCGGCTTCCTCGGCCAGTACGCCGAGGTGGCGGATGATCCGCTCAGAACTCGAAGTCTGCGTTTCGTACTTGTACTCGTTGCGGATGATTCCGTTTCCGTCGACGAGCACGAAACTCTGATCGAGTCGAATCGAACCGTCGTCCCGGGTGTCGAAGAAGGCGTTGAATCCGCCGGCGACGACGTCGGCGAGAAAACGATCGTCCTCAACCCCGGCGAACGTCCACACCTCCGGATCGGCCCCTATCTCCTCCGCGTAGGTCTTCAGGTCCTCAGGGGTGTCTTCAGGGTCAACCGTTATCGTCACGAGACGGACCGGGTAGCCGCGGGTGTCGGCGGTGGGGAGCAGTTGCTGCACTTCGAGCATCGTCTCGTCGATGGACTCACAAGAATCGCACGACGCGTAGCTGAAGGCGTAGAGGGTGAACTTCCCACGCATGTCCTCGCTGGTAACCAGTGCCCCTTCGGAATCAATCAGGCTGAATCCAGGGGAGAGACGCACCCGGGGCAACACCTGGATCGGCTGGAACGTGACGAAAGCAAAAACCGACCCGACGACGAGCGCGGCGATCACTCCAGCAATGATCAGCATCCGCCTGCCGCGTTTGGTGAGGCGAGGTTCGTTGGTTATCGGCGGTGTTTCGACCGCAGTGTCCGCCATCGGGTCTCCTGTGTTGTGCCCGAGCCCGTCATGGTAGGACATATTCGGATAGACGAATCCACGACCCTCACAAATGGTCTCCTGTCAATGCGGCACCCCGTTTTCGGGGGGTGCCATTGACAGGAAACCTCCGAGGTGGGCGGCGTTAGATGTCGTCGGGGTTGATGGGATAGGCGGTTTCGCGCCACTCACCGTCATCGCCGGTCACCGATTTCGCCCCATACAGCTCGCCCTCAACGGTGACGGTGAACACTGCTGTGCCTTCTACTGCCAGCGCTGCCTGATCGGACGTCTTCCATTCGACTTCGAGAACGTTCCCATCAAGAGTGCCCGTCCCCTGCTGAAAGGCCTCAGTGACGATCCACTGCAACTCGTAGGCATCTGAAAAGGGTCCGGCGGTGATGTCCAATCGGCCCGTGTACTCCTTGCCGTGCGGATCGATGCCGTTGAGAACATAGCCACCTACGAGGCTTCCGATGCTGCCCGGCGCAGCATCAGCCGCGTGGAGGAGCGGATCGTCGCTGCATCCTGAGAAGGCGATGATCACAAGCAGAACGAGGGCAAGAGTTCGAGTTCGCATGATGTCTGAAGGATCGCCTGCTCCGCACCGGCATGCGAATCGAGGCAAGCCCGGCACAGCATTCACTAGATGTCGAGCAGGTAGTCAACCAAGGAGTCGATCTGAGCCTCGCTCAGATCCCAGCCGCTGGGCATCACGCCGTTGTTATACCCGTCGACGATGTAGGCCTCAGGATCGACAATGGACTTTCTCAAGTAGTCGGCCGCGCTCTCCCCGGCCACACGACTACCGGCCGCTGCACCGATGCCGGACAACGATGGTCCGACACCGCCCACCCCTGGTTCGACACTATGGCAGGACGTGCACCCCGCCTTACCGCCCACAACCATCTCGCTGAAGAGATCGGCTCCCAGGAGGCCGTCTTCGGCGGTCGTCTCTCCTCCGCAGGCGGCGAAGATCAGCGTCGCCATCAGGATCCACAAAGTCCATTTCATCATTCACCTCAATGTCAGAAGATACGCTATCAAGTCGTCAATCTGGTCGTCGGTGAGCCCCTCCGCCACATCGGCCCGCATCTGCCCGGCGCGGTATCCGTCAACCACGAACGAGTCCGGACTCACGAGCGATTGCCGAAGATATTCCTCGGCATCGAGGCCGGGAACCCGCGTCTCGGCACGTGCGGCCACGCCCGCCAAAGAAGGCCCCACACCATCATCACCCTCGCGAAGCGAATGGCACACCCGACAACCGGCGCCCCCCCGAATAGCGGCCGAGGTGAATAGATCTTCGCCGCGTTCGGGATCGGCTACCCCCGCCGCATCGATGATCGCCACTCTCACGATCTCGCGTGTCCCGAAACTGCGGGATTCGTCGAACACCACTCGACGGAGTGACTCCCCGTCATGAAGCGTGACCAAGACGTCATGGGTCCCAGGATTGACCTCGAGCTGCTCGAACGCAGTCACATTGGCGCCGCCGTATGAACGATCGAGAACCACACGACCATCGATGAGAACCTCGAGTCTCGTGCCCATGCCCCCGAACGCAGCTTCGCCCGGCACACCTTCGATTGGAGCGCCCACCCGGTGTTTCATCGAAACCTCGAACAAGGCCGTGTCCGTCCCGTAGGCATCGACCGGCACAAACGTCAACAACAGTTGACCGGCGAGTAGCACAGCGAACAAGGCCGTCACGGGCACCAACAATCTCCATCTGGAGGTAGGGACAACCTGTCGAAACTCGCCGTCCCGCATTTCCGCCGCGCTCGGGTCCCCAGGGGCCCTCCAATCGAAGTCGACCCGTGACAGATCGAGGGCTTCGCCGGACTTCGGGCGTCGTTCGCGGTTGACACGCGCTTGCGTCCACTCATTGCCCTCGCGATTCGTGCAATCGTCGACAGGACACCCAACCAACCGGACGCGGCCGGCTCCCGCCTCCAGGACCGCCTCGATCTCGTCGGGATGGACGGCTCCAACACAGGTCACCGGAACAACCACACCGCCGTCGGTAGAACCATGCTGAACATGACGCTCACACATGTACGTGACCAGGGCTCCACGGGCACCGTCGGCCCGGGTGTCGGCCCAAGTTTCCTCCACTGGATTGCCATCGAATGAGATCGCCAGCGGCGGGCAACTGCCGATGCAGATACCGCAGGACACACACCTGGCGGAGTCGATGATCGCCAGCAAATCACCGCCGTCCTGTCTCTCCATCGACACCGCGGTATACGGGCAATCAACGAAGCACAAGGTGCACCCGGTACAGCGCTCGGCATCGACAACGACCGGCGAGGGCAACCTCCTCCCCAGCAGCCACGGGACGGCCGCTCCGAGGATCACGACCAGCCCCACCGCGGTCCACAAGAAACCCGGCGATCGCAGCGCAGCCGGAAGGTAAGCCAGGAACCAGACATCGATGTCCAGGGATTCGACTCGCCGGCCCGGATCCAGCGCCGGCTGCATACCAACCGGAACCGCTATCGAAGCAACAACCAGTACGGCCCCGGTCACCCACATCCAATGCGCAGGCGGAAGCCAGCGCGCCCGGTTGAGTCGACGAAGGTGATACCAGAGCATCAAGCCAATAACTGCGCTGACCAGGACATGAGCTGTGATGACCAACACAAGGAAAACCCAGCCCGAGCCGGCAAACGCTGGATCGAGTGTATTGATGATGAACGTTTGGCCACCCGGGATCCGCCCGATGAGGTCGACAAGGGTTTGATTGAGCGGGCCGGCCGTCACATCCCAGATCATCCAGTAACCGGTCACTCCAGCCAGCCACACGAGCGTGACGGACACCACCCCGGTTACCCAGGCGACCCACCGGGCCCCACGGAACCGGTCCATGAAGAAGGTTCGCCACGCATGGATCACCGCGGTGATCAAGGTTGCGGCCGAGGCATAGCGGTGGATGGCCCTGATCACCCTGCTGAGCGGGTTCTCTTCCATCCCCGCAACGGCCTCGTACGTGGCCTCGAACCCGAACTGATAGAACAGCGTTAAATAGATCCCCGTAACGAGCAGAAGCACCAGCAGAAACACCGTGATCGTCCCGGTGTGATAGAGAGGATTGAGGTTGCGGTCGCGAATCAGTCGACCGACGAGCCGCTCGACAACCAGGGACCACCGCTCGAAACGAGTGAGCCAACGTTTGACCCGGCCCCCTTGCCGGGCCTCCCAATCAATGGCCGGTTGCAGGTCCTTGAGACGGTCGGGATTCATGAAGTAGGGATCGTACCGTTGCGTCGCCCTGGATCAGTCACCGATCGGACTCACCTGGTAGGTAGTAGGTAGTAGGTAGTAGGTAGTAGGTAGTAGGTAGTAGGTAGTAGGTAGTAGGTAG
>JBLYYS010000257.1:0-10748 GCA_048550235.1 Acidimicrobiia bacterium
CAGCTCATAGAACCTGTCCGGTAGCCGCCTCGCTAGCTCCTGTTTGTGTTCGAGGTGAAGAGGAGCTCCGACCGAACAGACCATTTCGAGACTGGGCAGGTGCTCTTCGTTGAAGTCCTCGTGCTGGAGAAGGTCGATGATCTGCGACGGCACCGTCATGATGTGAGTGACGCCTTCTTCTGCGATGGCGTCGATCATCTTTCGGGCATCGAAGACAGGGTGAAGAACGTACGTGCAGCCGAGGTAGAAGGCCGGCATCAGCGTGAGGAATGCTCCGTTGAAGACGAGCGATCCGGTGTGCAGAATCACGCTCTCCGGTTTGATGCGATAGGAAGAGGCGAAGCCGGTGCAGTAGGCCTCCCGGATTTCGTGTGTGTGGACGATCCCTTTCGGCTGTCCCGTCGTTCCCGAGCTATAGATGATATTGAACACGTCATCCCGGTCGATCGGCACTGCCGGCGGTTCTGACTCGGAGGAATCTGCAGTTAGGTCCGAATACGGCCGGAAGCCGGGCAGGTCGGCATCGATGAGGATGAATCGATCATCTTCTACCCCGGTGAGTTGGCTGCGTACTTCATTGAGGTGGGATGCCATGTCGGCCTGAGTGATCACTGCAACCGAATCGGAGTCGTTGATCAGATTCGACAATCCGTCGCCGCGTAGGAGCGGACTCAGCGGCACGACGACGATTCCGGTCTTGGAAGCAACTTGGTAGATATCCAGAACTTCCAGACAGTTGCTGAGGATTGTCGCCACCTTGTCCCCTTTGCGAATCCCCATGTCGAGAAGGGCGTTGGCCAACCGGTTGACCCTGACATTGAACTCAGTGAAGGAGAGCCTTTGTCCTTCGAACACGACTGCGAGCTTGTCCGGGTAGTAACGGGAGTGCCGTGCAAGCAGAGTGTTGAGAGGCATTGGCTCTCCTATCGCTTGACCAGCGCCAGCAGGCGCTTGCGACCTTCGGCAATGTTTGGACGCTTCACCCGCCATGTGCCGACAATGCCATACGGCAGATAGAGCACCAGTGACACGTAGGCGATTCCGATCAAGAGGTCGGAGGCTCCACCAAACCAACGATCGAGATAGAACTGCAGCAAGCGGAACACTGCTGCCCCAACTATCGCTCCACTGATTGTGCCGACCCCTCCGATCAGAATGACCAATAGGGCAGTGACCGTGTACCCGAGGCTGGCAACGTTCGGCGTCACTATCGGCTGATGAATCGTGTGGATCGTCCCGGCAAGAGCGGCGGTCATAGAGGCAATGATCAGCACCATCAGCTTGAACCAGAAAGTGTTGTACCCGAGCATTAGAGCGCGGTCCTCGTTGTCTCTGATGGCGTTGGCGACCTTGCCCAGCGGAGAGTCAGCTATGCGGGTGTAAAGGACGTAGACGAGTACAACAATTGCGAGCGTGATCAAATAGAAGATGAATCGCTCGTTGGTGCTGTCGAGGAAGCGGGCTGGGGCTGGTACCCCCTGCAGCCCGATTTCCGCTCCTGCGTAGTCGGACAGGTCACTCGATTGGATGACGATCCAGAACATCGAAGCGATACCAAGTGTGATGAGGGCAAAGGTGATGCCCTTCACGCGGGGAAGCACGACACCGAACAACAGCGCCTGGAGGAGGGCGGCCGCCAGTACGACCAGGAATGCCGCCGGCCATTCCAGTTCGAAGGTCTTGAGCATGATGCCGAATGTGTAGGCGCCGACGGCAAAAAACATGGCGTGGCCGAACGACAGGAGACCTGTGACTCCCAGAATCAGGTCATAGCTGAGTGCGTAGAGGGCCAAGATGAAGATCTCGATCATCAGTCCCTGGAGGAAGCGCGCATTGCCGTCGTCGTTGGCGAAGACGGCCCCAATCCCGTTGCCATCGACGACTATCGAGACGATGAACGGAAAGAGGACCATCAGTCCGGTAACGATCAGCAGACCCCTGCGGTGGGAGAGCCAACCGCGCAGGCCGGAGGTGGTGGCATCGAGAAGCGTCATCGCTCACTCCTGCCGAACAACCCGGCGGGGAGTGCGAGCAAGACAACGATCATCAGAAGAATGGCGGCCGCTGGGACCAGCGTGGGAGAGGGCTTGAATGGCTCGTCGAGGAACGGCAGGTTGATCCCAGATTGGCCGTAGCGAATGATGATCTGCTGGAGCAGTCCAACCAATACCGCCCCGGCCGCGGCGCCGGGGAAACTCGTGAGACCACCGATGGCCAGGGCAACGATGGCCGACAGGAGAAACACCGCCCCCATCCCGGAGCTGAGTCCGATCGAAGGTGCTGCCAGCACGCCGCCAAATGCGGCCAAGCCGGATCCCAGGGCGAATACCAGAGTGAACACCCGTCGCACGTTGATACCAAGAGCCTCGACCATCTCCGGATCCTGCACTCCGGCCCGAATGATCATGCCGATCCGCGTGCGACGAAGAAGAAGCGTGACGCCCACCAGGACGAGGATCCCCACCAGGACCACGAACCCCTCGTTGTAGACACGCAGGCGGCTCCCGAACGCCACCAGAGTCGAACATCCGCTGAAGAACCCGTCTAGCCCTTCCGCAGGACAGCCCGGACCTGTGCCGTTGAACGCGGCCGGGCGGCTCATGGTGAATTCGGGCCGTCCCCATATCTCACGCACCAGTTCGATGATGATGAACCCGACGCCCAGCGTGACCATCAGCTGGTAGATAGGCCGGTCGTAGAGCGGTCGTATCAGTGCAACTTCGATCAGCGCACCTGATGCAGAACCCAGCGCAACGGAGACAATCATCGCCAGGAAGAACCGCCAGGTAGTGCTCAAGCCGAAGACCCACTCGTTCAGTGGCTCCTTGACGGCTAGGAGAACAACGGCGGCCACAATCAGGGCGACGAATCCAATCAGGTGGTTGCGTTTGAGAGCGAATCGTTCGTCGGTCTGTTCTCGCAGCACATTGAACCCGAGGGCCAGCAAGGCGCCGCCGATCAGAGTGACGAGGATGGCCACGGCCGCCGGCCACCCGAATGTGTCTGTCGGGAGCGGGGCCAGTGTGCCGAGATCGATCTGTACGGAGAAGTTGCTGGGGCTGAGGGCGAAGTTCTCCGGATCCCAGATGACCAGTGGGAATCTGGTCATTGAAACGAAGGCCGTCACGCCGCCTACGGCTATGAGGGTCAAGCCACCCCACCGACGCCGCCGCGGTGTGGTTCCGATGTTTGCGGCGAGTCGTCGCCAGAGGGGTAGCAATGCGAATGGTGCGGAGAGAACGAGGACTGGTACCAGCACGTCGACAACCGTGTCGAAACGGGTGTAGACGGTCCAACCGGCGTAGGCGCCCAGCATGAAGAGTTCGCCGTGAGCGAGATTGAGAACGTCCATCAGTCCGAAGATCAATGAAAGTCCGGAGGCGACCAGGAATGTGATGGCTCCGACCGACAGCCCCTGCATGATCGTGGAGAACCAGTCGTCGCGCTCCACGCCGGACATTGCTGCGATCAGTACGAAGATCAGAACCGCCAGCGTCGTGGCTCTGGTGCGGTTTTCCTTGAACCAATCGGATCGTTTTCGGGCAGGAGATTCAGTGGTCGTCACGTGTGCCCCCCTCCCCTCGAAGACTCGGGTTCTCCCCTCGTGTGCCACGGGGGGAGAACTCTTGTGGAGCTGATGGCTGACAGCTGAGAGCGCCGAGCGCAGCGAGGTCTCACGCCGCCCCCAGGTATCGCTTGATGGTTTCGTCATCTCCGATGAGGTCGGACATCAATCCTGCCTTGACCGACTTCCCCTCTTCGATGATGACGTAGTGCTGAGCAAGGCGGCTGGCGACGATGAAGTTCTGCTCGACGAGGAGGACCGTGGTGTGCTCGGATAGTTGTGTGATGGCGTCCATCATCTGCTCGATGATGACCGGGGCCAGGCCTTCGCTCGGTTCGTCGATGAGTAGAACACGGTTGTCCGGCACAAGTGCCCTGGCCACAGCCAGCATCTGCTGCTGGCCTCCAGAAAGGTTCGTTCCCGGAAGACGGATGAGCCGCTTGAGATCGGGGAACAGGCCGAAGATGAGCTCCTCGCGCTGCGCGAGATCGCCCTTCGATCGTTCGGCAATGCGCAGGTTCTCTTCGACGCTGAGGTCGGCGAATATCGCACGGTGCTCAGGTACGTATCCAATACCCATATTGGCGATATCGAAGCTTCGTCGATGCGTGATGTCGAGATCGTCGAACCGTACTGAGCCGGAGCGGGCGGGAGAAAGGCCGAGAATGGTTTTGAGTGTCGTCGTCTTGCCGGCGCCGTTTCTACCCAATAGGGCCACGATGTCGCCTGCCGGTACATCCAGTGATACGCCTTCGAGTATGTGGTATTGCCCGATAAACGTATGGACATTGTCGAGAGCAAGCAGGCTCATGCTTCACCCTCTTGATCTTTGTACAGTTCCCCCAGGTAGGCGGTCTGGACGCGTTCGTCGGCCGAGATCTCGTCGGGAGTCCCTTCGGCCAGCAATCCACCCTGGTGCATGACGGTTATGCGATCGGAGACCGACATGACGACATTCATGTTGTGCTCGACGAGCACGACGGTCTTATCGCCGGAGTCCTGGATCGATTGCACGAGTTGCATGAGCTCGGGTACTTGCTCAGATGCCATTCCTGCGGTCGGCTCGTCGAGCATCAAGACTTCAGGGTCCGGGGCGAGAATCATCCCGAGTTCCAGTTTGCGCTGGTCTCCATGTGGGAGTGTTCCGGCGAGTTGGAGCGCCTTGTCGGCCAGGCCAACCTGGCCGAGCACTTCGCGAGATCGTTCGAGGTAGCGGCCGAACTTCTGATGTGATTTGAAGAAGCGAAGGCTGTCGCGACCCATCGCCTGGGAGGCGAGTCGTATGTTTTCCAGCACCGTGAGGTTGGGGAAGAGGTTCGTGATCTGGAATGACCGGCCAATACCCCGGTGGATAGTGCGGTGAACCGGCAGGCTTGTGATGTCGTCACCCTTGTAGAAGACCTTGCCGCTGGTGGGTCGAAGGGTGCCACTGACCAGATTGAAGAAGGTGGTCTTGCCGGCGCCATTGGGTCCGATGATCGAGTGGAGGGATCCAGCCGCGATCGAGATCGACATATCGTCGACCGCGACCAGAGCGCCGAACTCGCGGCGCAGGTTGTGGGTTTCGAGGATGACGTCACTCATCATTCATCCAATGGATTAGGTGGGGGCGACCACTGCCGCCCCCACCCGAGTCCATCTAGCTTCCGGTCAGACTGCCGGTCGGCAGGCTTCCACACCGCGAGGTGAAGTCGCCTTCAAGCAGGCAGGGAGGCTGGGGACGAACCGTGTTGATGTACTCGTAGTACTTGAACTCCGGGTCGTCGACGTTGAGGAGCTTGACGATGTACATGTCCTGGATGGCCACGTGATCTTCAGCCCTGATTTCGATTGTGCCCTTCGGCCCCTCAAACGACATGCCTTCGAGGGCTGCACGCAGTGAGTCGGCATCGGAGGCGCCACTAGTCGCCTTCAACGCCTCGACCACCATGATGGCGGCGTTCATGCCGTCGGCATCGAACAGATCGGGGAATGCCCCCATCCCTGCGGCCTTCTCGATCAGGTAATCGTTGATGTCGTTATCGGGAGCCGTGTAGTGGTAGAGGATCGTTGACGTGGAACCGATGGCGTTGGAGAAGAATGCCGGCATGACAACGTTGTCCACGAACGGCGAGCCAAGCACGGTGTCACCATCGACGACTCCAAGGTCGATCGCGCCTTGCAGCAATGGAACGAATCCACCGCCGGCCCAAGTTACGAGGAAGGCGTCGGCCTCGGTGTCGGAGAACGGCTCGAGGAACGACGTGAAGTCGGTCGTATCGGCCGGCGCAAAGACGTCATCGGCGATGAACTCACCACCCTCGAAGGTGCACGCATCCTTGTAGGCGGCGGCGCCACCGTATCCGAATGAGTAGTCCGGGGCGATCTGCACAAACGTCTGGTAACCATCGCCGTTGACGAACTGATCGCAAATAGCCATGGCGTCCTGGTAGTTGTGGCGACTAGCCCGGAACGTGTTCTCGTTGAAGTCCTTGCCGGTGATGTCGGTCGCTGCCGCGGGAGCAGCAATCAGGATGACGTCGTTCTCGAGGGCCAGGCTCTGCAGGCTGGCCGTGGCGCCAGAACTGACTGTACCGATGATGATGTCGGCACCATTGACCTCGATGAGCTCGCGGCCGACAGTGGCGGTCAGCTCAGGATTGGTCTGGTCGTCCTTGAAGATCACATTGATCTCGCAACCGTTGATGTCGTAGGTCTGCTCGAGACCTTCGCCGACCTCACCGCCCGTCGCATAGGCGAACCCAATCGGGACTCCTCGGTTGATGTGGGCGCCGTAGATGGCGAGGGCTCCGGACAGGTCGGTGACGACGCCGACGGTGATCGGCTCATCGCACATCATTGCGTCCATGTCGTCGGCCATCGTCGTGTCGGTTGCCATGTCGTCGGCCATGGTCGTGTCGGTGGCCGCTGGGGCTGCTGTGGTTTCTGTGGGCGTGTCGGCTGTCGTGGTCGTGGTGTCCTCACTTCCGCCGCAGGCGGCGAAGATGAGCGCCATGACGACCAGCAATGCTGGTATTCGCCAGGTGGTTCGTTTCATTGGGTATTTCCTCCCGTGTTATCGATGTGTGCATGGAACACAGCATCGAACTTCGTCGGATCTTCGATGAAAGGCACGTGGGCCGTGCCCTCGATGACGGTCTCTTCGTAGGATCCCCCTGCTTCCTGGTAGCGATTGAGGACGTGTCTGGTTTGGGCAAGCATCGGTTGCGATGGATAGGCATCTGCTCCCGGCCAGCCGGGAATCAGGCCAAATGCGCCGAGCGTGCCAGGGTCGGAGGCGGCATTGTCGGCGACGACCTTGTCGAGTTCACCACGGATCCAGGCGACCGGCGGCTTCGGGTCGGCTGCCACGAGTCGCTCGACTAGATCACCCGTGAACTTCGGAGACAAGGCGTTGTTGACGCCGTAGGTCCCCGGAGCGACGAATGGCCAGTTGGAGCTGGGCGTCATGTCGCCCGGGTAGTCCTCTTGCCCGAGATGCGTCGACAGCATTGAAGCGACGAGGGCATCCTCGTTTTCGGGGACAAACCCGGGCACGACTAGGAGTGTCCGAAGAGCGCTGCGCGGCGAGAACGGACTGTCGAGGCCGTCGTCGCCGGATTGAAGTCGTTCCACCAGTTGTGGGTTGATTAGTCCGCCGCCGGACCCGGCGAAGTCATCCCAGCACGGCTCGCCTTCCTCATTCCTGGTACCACCGAATCCGAAGGGCGACCCAGGAGCTACCTGCGTGACGGTGGTGATTCTGTCTGGAGCGTCTGCGATCAGGCGCCAGACGACCCCGCTGCCCATCGAGTTCCCCACCACGTGGGCTCGGTCAACTCCGAGGCGATCGAGAAGCGCCAGGGTGTCTTTCGCTAGGTCGCCGAGACCGTTGGTGGCGTCGATCTTCGCTCCGGGTTCAGCTGCGCCGAAACCGCGCTGATCAGGAGCAATGCCACGAAAGTGGGGAGGGAGACGGAGCATTGTCGTTTCCCACCAGGTTGCGGAGGTGAGGTTGCCGTGGAGGAAAAGAACTGGTTCGCCGTCCACCGGCCCGCTCGACAGGACCCGTGTGGTGATGCGGTTGCTGGCGACTTCGTGCGCTTCGATACCGGGGAGTGTGGGGACGCTCACTTTGCCTCCTCTTCTGTGTAACCGAGGCCCCGATCGATGAAGGCCATAACCTGCTCGAAGACTTCATCGGATAGCTCGGCATCACCCCGCAACACGTATCTGGCACCCATGAATTCTGCAATACCCATGAGCAGGTGAGCGAGCGTCTGTGAATCGAGTTCGACCGGGATTTGCCCGGCGGTCTTGGCGAGCTCGAGGCCCCGCACGTAACCCGCCCCGAGGGTGTCGTAATGCCATCTGTAGATCTCTGGATCGACGAACTCGGCCTCTCGTACAACCATGTACAGAGCCTGATGTCCCCGCACGTAGTCGAAGAATGCGCGGAAGCCAACGCGTTCGATTTCTCGTCGATCGGTCAAGCCGGCGACGGCACTGGCGATCGATTGCCGTACCGAGTGGTTGAGGTGTCGAACCAACTCTGTGAAGGCAGCCTTCTTGTCCTCGAAGTAGACGTAGAACGTGCCTTGGGCGACTCCGGCTCTGCGGGTTATCTCGGAGACGGAGGCGCGGTCAAATGAGAGTTCACCAAATACTTCTTCCGCCGCGTCGAGGAGCGCCTGCCTAGTTGCCCGACCGCGCGCAGTCGGAGGAGAGGTGACGGCTACCTGGGAACTTGACGCCTGAGTCACGTTTCAGATTATGGAGCGCTGGACTGGAGAAATCGAATCAGATCTAAGAAAAGATTTCGCGGTCTGCCGAAGAAGTCGGCAGACCATCGTGTTGGGGGCGGCCGCTGCTCGGAGCAAATGGCCAAGGGCCAATGGCCAATGGCTGCTTTCCCGCGTTAGCGTGAAAGCTATGTCGCTCGTTGTTTTCCCATTCAAGACCGAAGATCCGAACGTCGTGCTGACGAACATCCGAGTAGCCGCTTCGCATCCGGCCGTGAGCCGCGTGTTGACCGTTGGTTTTGAGCAGGAGTCGACGTTCGAGGCGGTGGCCGGAAGTCGTAGGGAGATTGAAAGGGAGACGGCCACACCGATCGACCTCGTACTTCAGGACCGGATTGGGAGCATGCGACCGGGCAAGGGCGACGGTATGAACACCGGCCTTCGCTACTTCCTATCGGAAACGGATGCAGAACGACTCCACTTCTACGATGCCGATATAACGAGCTTCGGACCCGGATGGATCACCCAGGCCGAGAGAGCCGCCGATCTGGACTACGACGTCGTACGACACTTCTTCCCCCGCTCGAGTACCGACGCCATGATCACGTGGATGATTACGCGGACCGGGTTTGCATTGTTGTGGCCCCGCACTGAGCTGCCATGGATCGAACAACCCCTTGGAGGAGAGCTGCTGTTCACTCGGCCGGTGGCGGAAGCACTCGTTGCGGACGATCGGGTCCAAGCCCAGAGCGATTGGGGCATCGACACCCTGTATACGTTCGCGACTGTGCAGGCCGGGTTCTCGGTCTATGAAACGTACGTGCCGCAGGGCAAGGCTCATGCGCTGTATGGGGGCTTGACCGATCTCAAGACCATGCTCGTGGAGTGCTTTGGCGCGATGCAGGCGCTCAGAGGTGAGACAGTCAACGAATCTGTGATCCATCGAGTCGAAGCAACGGCATCAGTGCCATCCTCGATCACGGAGAAGGTTGGCTACGACATCGAGGCGACACTGCGAATGCCTGGTCGGGGGTGGACCGACCGTCAGGTGGAGCTACTCGACGTTCTTCCGGAGAACCTGCGATCGGGGGTCC
This sequence comes from Acidimicrobiia bacterium, assembly GCA_048550235.1. Taxonomy (GTDB): domain Bacteria; phylum Actinomycetota; class Acidimicrobiia; order Spongiisociales; family JAHEDJ01; genus JAHEDJ01. Next base: position 9,381 of record JBLYYS010000257.1, read on the forward strand.
TCGAGAACCGCAGCTCAGCGACGTATTCGTTCATGGATGAGGAGGCTTGGGCCGCGGTCTACTCCACACTGCTCGATTTCTTCGTTCCGGGCGACGAGGGCTGGGAGGAGTTACTGTTCAAGTTGTGGGTCATCCGCGTTCTCAGCTACACCACCGCCAGGGCGCTGCGAGGGTATGAACACTCCCAGCAGTACCTTCGATCGATGATCGGTGGCTACCTCGAGGCAGCTGCGTTGGCCCAATGAGCCGGCGCGAATTCGACGGGCGAGTCCTAGAGAATGATCCGGCCCGGCGTGGAAACCTCATGCGGGTGTTCACGGCCGGCCTTTCCGCTGTGGACCCGATGGTTGCCGTCGGCGGCGCGCTCATTCGGGACGGCGAGCTTCTCTCGATCGCAGGCAGGCAGTTCGATCTGAGCGAGTTCGACCGCTGCCGCATTCTCTCGTTTGGCAAAGCTTCTGTGCCGATGGCATCGGCTGTGGCGGCGGTACTGCGCGACCAACTCGTGGAGGGCGTCGTGATATCCAACGATCCGCAGGAGATTCAGGGCCTCGAGGTCCTGGTTGCCACACATCCGGTGCCGGACCAGAGAAGCATCCTGGCTGCCTGCCGCCTGGTGGAGATGGCCGCGTCGGCCGGAGCGCGGGATCTGGTGATAGTGCTGATCTCTGGTGGAGGGTCTGCCCTATTGACATTGCCCGACGATGGGATCGGGCTCACCGATCTAGCGGCAACGACGCGGGAACTGTTGCGCTGCGGAGCCACCATTGATGAACTAAACACAGTTCGGAAACACCTGTCGGCGGTGAAGGGTGGCAGGTTGGCAGAGACTCTCGCCGGTGCGGGTGCTGTTTCGACGTTGGTGGTCTCAGACGTAATCGGGGACGACCTCAGTGTGATTGCATCTGGACCCATGGTGCCTGATCCCACGACATTCGGAGATGCCTTGGCCGTGCTCGACAGATACCAGCTTCGTATGGACGTGCCGTCGGTAGTCGTTGATCGGCTCGAGGCAGGTGCAGCCGGAGAGATCAAAGACACACCGTCGGACGGTGCTGTAGTCGACGAGGAGTCCATCACCGTCGTGGCATCCGCCGCCGATGCGGCAGCGGGCGCCATCAGGCGTGCCGCGGCCGACGGCTGGGAGGCTTCGCTGGTCACGACCACGCTTGCGGGTGAAGCCCGTGAGGTTGCTGAGAGCGTCGTCAACGCATCCAGGGATATAGCGCCGGGCCAGATGCTCGTCTACGCCGGAGAGACCACGGTGACGGTCCGAGGAGATGGCGCCGGCGGTCGCAACCAGGAGTTGGCCTTGGCCGCTGCCATCAAGCTCGTCGGCGATGACGGTGTCGTGCTGCTTGCGGGTGG
>JBLYYS010000258.1:0-4285 GCA_048550235.1 Acidimicrobiia bacterium
CTCTGCTCGTATCTGCCGCAGGCCCAGATGCCCATCGAGTCCTTCAAGCTACATGAGGCAGTCCAAATCACAGGCCTAATCCGTGGCGGTCCTGCTGCGGAGGTCGAGCAGCGGGGTCGCGAACTCATCGAAGCACTTGATCTCACCGAGTGGCACGACACGCTCGGTCACAAACTCTCTGGTGGTGTCAGGCGCCTCGTCGGGTATGTCATGACCACCGTCTGGCCCGGCAAGATCGTGATTCTCGACGAACCCACCAATGACGTGGATCCGCGCAGAAGGAGACTGTTGTGGGAGCAGATCCGGAGACTTGGAGCTGAGGGTGCGGCGGTATTTCTCGTAACTCACAATGTCATGGAAGCTGAGAAAGCTGTCGACCGGCTCGCAATCATCAACGAGGGCAAGCTGATAGCAGAGGGCACTCCCTCATCGCTCAAGTCGGACGACAGAGGCCGGCTCCGTCTCCAGGTGATGTTGACCCCGGGCAACGGCATGCCGGAACTGCCACTGTACGTTCATCACCACGCCCGGGTTGGAAACAACCTCGTCATGACCATTGATGAGCAGGAAGCTTCGACCGGGATTGCCTGGGCGCAGAACCTGACGGAGACGGGAGTCGCTGAGGAGTACGCCCTGGGAGCGACGACTCTGGAAGACGTGTACATCCGTCTAACCGGCCATACTTCGGGGGACGGCGAATGATCTCGGCTCCGCCGTTACTCCTCCCGGTCAAACGTCACGGTGTTGGACACTGGTTGACCAGCTATCGCGCCATGCTGCGATGGCAACTGACGGATATGAGACTTCTCCTACCTCTGACGGTGCTTGTTCAGCTTCTGTCGGGAGTTGGGTTGGTGATCGGTTTCGGGCTCCTCATCCCCGATATGACCGAACGGCTGGCCCTGTTTCTCTCAACCGGGGCTGTGGTTGTGTCACTCGTCATCGTCGGCGTGATCATGGGACCCCAGCTGATCGCCCAACAGAAAGCGTCGGGGTCGTACGACTTCATGTGGTCCCTGCCGGTTCCGCGCAGTTCGGCTGCAGCCGCATGGGTGACCCTGAATGTGATTGTCGCGGTCCCGGCGATGGCGGGGGCTCTTGTTGCTGCCAGGTGGCGCTACGACGTTGAGTTTGCAGTCACTCCGATGGTTCTTCCTGCCGTGGGACTGACGCTGTTGACCGGCACTCTTCTCGGGTATGCGCTTGCTCACGCCGTTCCGAAGCCCGATATCACACAGCTCGTGACCCAGCTGCTGATATTTGTGATCTTCGGGTTCTCACCGATCAGCTACCCGATCGAGAATCTCCCGTCGTGGTTGGCTACTACCAACGAGTTCCTTCCGTTCTATCCGATGGCCAACGTGGTGCGCGATGCATTGACCGACGGGATCGTGACCAATGTTGGTCGTTCCTATTTCGTGTTGTCGATGTGGGCGATAGCCGCGGCCGCGTTGTCGGCGGTAGTACTGAGGAGACGCAAATGACCACTCTCGTCCGTTCGGGCCCTTCGTACTGGATCAGTAGCTACCGGACGATGGTCCGTTTCGAAATGATCAATCTGAGGACATTCCTTGCCTTCGCTCTGATCATTCAGGTTCTCACCGGGGCTGGTATGGCCTATCTATACGGCTTCTACATGGGTGATCTGCCGGAAGTCGGCAGGTTGTTCGTAGTTACGGGGATACCGGCTCTAGCGCTGGTTCCCATCGGTCTGGTCATGGTCCCTGCGGCGATCATGACGCACAAGATCCGTGACACCTATGACTTCGTCTGGTCGCTCCCTGTGCCGCGGATGACCTCGGCCGCGGCCACGTTCACGGTCTTCACCGGTCTGGCGGTCCCGGGCACTCTCATTGCGTTGTTGGTCGCCGACTTCTACTACGGAGTGGATTTGTCGTGGTCATGGTCGCTCATCCCGGCAGTTCTGCTCACGTCGCTGATGGCTACCTCGGTCGGGTTCGCCATGGCGCATGCCGTCCCCGAGCCGCGGTTCACGAATCTCCTGACCAACATCATCATGTTCCTGGCGATTCTGTTCGCACCGATCGTTGTACCGATCTCACAGTTCCCGGATTGGTGGGCATCGGTGCATCGAGTTTTGCCGTTCTACCACATGGCCCAGGTGCTGCGAGGCTCGCTGTCTTCCGGCCTGGTCGAGTCGGCAGCAACCTCGTGGGTGATCCTGGGGGCGTGGACCATCGGGGCCTGGCTCCTGGCAGGTTGGGTCGTCGGCCGCCGCAAATAGCCAGCCAGATGGCTTGGGGTAACGGCAGGCTGCAATCGAACCTCTAGGTCGGCCGGTGCCGGAGTGCCAAGAGGCCAATTGTCAATCGCCTCTTGCCTAGTCTCTAGGCATGGATCGAATAGCACGCGTCATCGTCGAACATTCCAAACGAGTCCTCGGTATCACCGGGTTGATCACCGTGTTTTCGCTGTTGATGCTTTTCCGGATGGATTTCAACGCCGACGTGTCGTCGTTCATTCTCGATGGAAGTACCGTTGGCCGTGAGTTCGCCGAACTCCAGGACAAATACGCGACTTCGGATCCGATCAACGTAGTTATCTCGCTCCCCGAGGGACAGTCATTCGGTGACAAGGAGTCACTGGCTTCATTGCTCGAGATCCGAGACGGAATTTCCGGCTATTCCGGAGTCACCTCGGTTGCGTCTCTGATTCCGGACGTGAACCCGCTCACGGGCGCTCCGATCACGGCTTCAATGCTGCAACTGGTACCGGACGCGCAACTCGCGGGCCTGCTCAGCGCCAACCCCCTTTCTGACCTGTTCGTCAGCGAAGATGGACGGCACTCGATGCTGATGGTGGTCCCGGCCGATGACGGAATGTCGCTGGCGACGGAACTCAAGGACTACCAACCGCCGGGTGACATCGACATCGTCATCTCGGGCAATCCGGTGATCTTTGCTCAGGTGCTCGACATTCTGTCTTTCTTCCTTCTGGTCATCCCTCCGATCGTGATGATCCTCTTGATCGGAACCTTCTTTGCCACGATTGGTGATCGTCGACTCAGCGTGCTGGCTCTCGTACCAGCGTTGCTGGGGGCCATCTGGACCTTCGGTTTGATTTTCGGTCTCGGCCTCGAGATCGACGTCGTGACGGTGATAGTGCCGATCTTTGTGATCGTCATGGGGTCGGCTGACGGTCTTCACTTCGTTACTCACTTCCAGGATGTTGTCGAACAGACGTCGGATCCGGTCGAACGTGTCCGTTCGGCATTGCGGCACGTGGGTGTTCCGATGATCCTGACGACCATCTCAACGGCGGCAGGATTCATCTCGTTGACCTTTACGGATGTCCGGCCGATCCAGCAGATGGGTGCATTTGCCGCCGCCGGAATCGTGTTTGCCGGTTTCATTTCCTTTTTCTCCCTGCCCGCCCTGTTGAGTCGCTTCAACATCGAGGCGAAACACCACACCGCGATCCTCGGGCCCCGGGTCACGACCGGACTGAAGAAGCTGGTGCGTACAAGGATCCCGGCCATCGCGATCGCAGGTTCGCTCGTTGTCTTCGCGGTGGTGGCCCTTCCTCGTCTGACGGTCAACTCAGATCAACTGTTCTTCTTCAAAGGTGATGATCCGGTACGCGCCGCGTTCGACCGCACTGAGGAGCTCTTCGGAGGCGCTACTCCGCTCACCGGTGAATTCGTGTTTGATCCCGCGGCGGGGGAATCACAGTTGGAAGAGATCGCGTCCATCTCACGCGAGCTCGAGTCGCTTCCGGGAGTGCGGACGGTGTTCTCGATCGCCGATGTGGCGCAAGCCCTGCCCGCCGAGGAGGTTTCGGCTGCATTGGCCGGTGACGTCGAACTTCCGATCGGCGGCCTGGTCTCTGATGACGGCCTTCGATTCATGCTCCTTCCGGCGGACTTCTCCAATGAGGATCTGCAGGGATGGCTCGATTTCGTTGACGAGACGGAGGAGGTTCGTGTCCTCACCGGAATGCCGGTCATCTGGGATGAGATCGCCCGGTTGGTTCTGAGCGCCCAACTCGTATCCCTGGGTGTGGCTTTCCTGCTGGTGTTCGTGATGCTGTTGGTTGCCTATCGGCGAATCCGTGAGACGCTCGTCTCTCTCTTGCCGGTGGCCTTGACAATCGCCACTTTGCTCGGGTTCGTCGCCATTTCTGGTATCCAGCTCAACCTCCTCACTGCGATCGTGTCGAGCATCGTCCTCGGCGTCGGTATCGACTACGCCATCCACTTCGTGGCGGCCATCGACAACGCGAGAAAGGATGGAGACGGGTACGTTCTTCGGGCGATCGACCGAGC
>JBLYYS010000259.1:0-5981 GCA_048550235.1 Acidimicrobiia bacterium
CTTCGGCACGCGACAGCATGCCGTGCGGATTGATGCCGAAGGTCGAACTCCGCATGGCTTCGACCAATCCCGGCGCAGGGCGTTCGATGACACGGCGAGTTGCTTCTGGCGTCAAATCCCGTGGAGCAAAACCCGTTCCGCCGGTTGTCACCACAAGCGGAATGCCGGACTCGACGGCCGAGCGGAGGAAGCCTTCAACCGGCTCAATCCCGTCCGGTACCAGCTCAACGGAAGCAGAGAATCCCTGCTGTTCGAGAATCGCAGCCGCCGCCGGACCCGATTCGTCTACTCCGATCCCGGCGCTCACCCGGTCGCTGATAGTCAAGACCACGGCATTCATCTGTTCCACTCTCCGCTCTTTCCCCCGGACTTGTGCAGCAGCCTCACTCCGACAACCTCAACGGCACGCTCGACGCCCTTGACCATGTCGTAAACGGTGAGGGCAGCAGTCGAGGCGGCAACCATCGCTTCCATCTCGACCCCAGTTCGATCGACCGTCTCAGCGGTTGCCACGATCCGGGCACCCTTCTCGTCTGGATCGATTTCGACGGTGACGTGGGATAACCGCAGGGGGTGACACAGCGGGATCAGCTCTGACGTCTTCTTGGCCGCCATGATCCCGGCCACCCTCGCCACCGCCACGGCGTCGCCTTTCGGGAGAGTGCCGTCGAACATCATGTCCCTCGTTTGCGCCGACATGGCCAGCCTGGCTTCAGCAATGGCCACCCGCCTGGTCTCGGCCTTCCGGCCAACATCGACCATCTGTGCCCTGCCCTCATCATCGAGATGAGTCAATTCATCCGGCACCGAGCACCTCCTCGGCCATGCGGGTTTCCGGCCATCGGAACATCTCCATCTCAATGTCACTTCCGGCCGGCAGATCTCCTGTACCGACCGGCACCACTCCAAACGCGTTTGCCCTCGCAAGAGCCGTCAGCTGATTCGATGCCTGTCCGCCGGCCGGTGCTGCCGTCCATACGCCTCCGTCAATCGAGGCCACCATGCGAAGGAATACAGTCTTCGCCGGGTCGGTATGAACATCATTTGCGAGCGATGCTCGCAATCTGGGTCTGAACAGTCGCGTAGCTCCCATCATCTTGAGGAGGGCAGGGCGGGCGAACTGCTCGAAAGCCACGACGACCGACACCGGGTTGCCCGGAAGGCCGAAGAACAACTTGCCGTCGACACGGCCAAAGGCGAACGGCTTGGCTGGTTTGATGGCCACCCGCCAGACATCAACATCGCCGGAGCCTCCGAGTACGGCCTTCACAACGTCGTGCTCCCCCATCGAGACGCCACCGGAGGTGAAGATGACATCGGCCTCAGCAGCTCCCCGACGCAGCGCAGTCAGCACCGTTCCTGGATCATCCTCCACGATGCCGAGATCAATGGTCTCAACGCCGAGGTCGGCCAGGAGCGCCAGCAACTGGGGACGATTCGAGTCGTGGATCTTGCCTGGTGTGAGGGGCACATCGTGAGGGAGAACCTCATCGCCCGTTGAGAGCACGGCAACCATCGGGCGACGGTGAACCCGGGGCCGACCAACGCCGATCGACGTCAACACCCCCAGATGGTGAGGTGTCAGACGCGTCCCCTTCTCGAAGACTGTGACGCCTGCAGCGAGATCACCACCAGCGAGCCGCACGTTTTCGCCGATCTCCACTGCCCTGTTGATCGTGACCTGAGAGCCCTCCTGTGCAGAATCCTCGACCTTCAGCACCGCATCCGCGCCGTCGGGCAGCGGGGCACCGGTCATGATCTTGATTGCCGCCCCGGAAGACACGACCCCACCGGCAACATGACCGGCTGCGACGTCTTCGATAACCGTCAGAGTTGCAGGAGCCGGATGAGTGTCGGCCGCTTTGAGCGCGTATCCATCCATGGCCGAGTTCGTGAACGGCGGCACGTCGTGCGAGGCAACGACGTCCTCGGCTAAACACAAACCCGCCGCATGGTCAACGCTGACCTCAGTGGGGCTCATTGGCTCGACCGCGTCGAGCACATCGCTCTGGACATCGGCGAGCGGTCTCACTTCAGGTCCTCGAGTGACTTGAGGAAGGCCACGAACTCGTCTCGGTATTCGGCGCGAGCGAGGCCGAGCACCACCGAGGCTTCCAACAACCCCAGTGGAATCCCAATGTCGAGCAAGTCATGGTCGGTGACCACTCCACGACAACGCCCCCGATTGGCGACGGTGTCGATGGCGTCGGTCAACTGGATCTCTCCCCCGTGGCCGGGCTTCTGTGCCGCCAGCACGTCGAGGATTTCCGGTGTGAACAGATATCGTCCCACCAGCCCGAGGTTTGATGGAGCGGCGGCGACACCCGGCTTCTCAACCGCTCCCACCACCTCGAGAACGGCCCCGGTTCGATCGCCACCCGGAACCGCTACGCCGTAGCGATCGAGCATGTGAGGTCCGACCTCGCGCAGCGAGACTGCCGACCCACCTTCGGCGGCCGACGCCAGTCCCGGCAACACGTCACATCCTGGTCGGACGATGTTGTCCGACAGCAAACAGAAAAATGGACGGTCGGCTACAGCTTCCCGAGCCGTCAGGACCGCATGACCGAGGCCATGAGGTTCCTCTTGCACAACAATTCGGATCTCGAGGTCTTCGAGTCCGGGCAGAGGATTCCCATTGGTGAAGTGACGTTTGATGAGCGCTCCGACACCCAGGTCGACTACGAAGATGACCTCATCGACGCCGGCGCGAACCGCCTCCTCGGCTACATGTTGCACGGCCGGTCGATCCACCACCGGCAGCAGAGCTTTGGGAATTGCTCTGGTCGCCGGTCTCATCCGTGTGCCCAAGCCCGCCGCCGGAACCACCGCCACACTCACTCCGGTCATGAGGTCACCTTTCGTTCTCCCTGTCCCAGCAGACGACTGATATTGCCCTTGTGACGGAATGCCACAACGACAACAGATGCGGCCAGCCACAGAATCGCCGTGGTCTCAATTCCTTCAAGCAGAGCAGCCGGGATCGTAAGCAATATCACAGTCAGAGACCCGATCGACGCCACCCTGGTGGTGGCTACGAGGATGATCCAGATGACAATGAGCACCAGCGCGGCACGGGGCACGATCCACAACAACATACCTGCAAAAGTGGCTACTCCCTTTCCTCCTTTGAAATGATGGAACACCGGGTAGCAGTGGCCCAACACCGCAAAGAACCCTGCAGCGGCTGCTCCCCACATCTCGCCGGAGACCCAGAAACCCATGCCTGCGGCCACTACCCCCTTTAGAACGTCGCCCAGCAAAGTCATGGCGGCTGCGCCCTTGCCCATAGTCCGGAGAACGTTCGACGTTCCGGGGTTCCCGCTGCCGACGTCGTAGATGTCGACACCGCGCGCCCGAGCAACCACGACGGCGAAATCGAGGCTGCCGATCAGGTAGGCGGCGAGAACTGCCACGACGAAGGCGAAACTCATCGGCAGAAGTCTAGGAGCGGGATCGGGCCTGATGAACATCGCCCGGCCGCAGATGGCCGAATGCTTGATATCATGCCGTCCTCACAGTCCCCGAGGTCCGACGATGCCAACCTACGAATACGCGTGCAAGAAGTGTGGCGAACGACTGGAAGTCATGCAGTCTTTCTCCGACAAGGCACTCAAGAAACACAAGTCGTGTGGTGGCGAGTTGCAGAAGGTTTTTCATCCGGCGGGACTGATATTCAAAGGATCCGGTTTCTACGTCACCGACTCACGTTCGTCGAGTGGCAGTAGCGACGACTGACCGATGATCGGCATATTCGGCGGAAGCGGATTCTACGAACTTCTCGCAGATGCCCGACCGGTCGAGGTGGATACCCCGTTTGGAGCACCGGCATCTCCTGCAATGGTCGGTTCGATCGACGGTACCGAAGTCGCGTTCATGCCGCGCCACGGTATCGATCATGAGTTTCCTCCTCACAGGATCCCCTACCGGGCAAACGTCTGGGCCATGAACGAGCTCGGAGTGACGCGGATCGTGGCGCCGACCGCGGTCGGCTCGATCTACCCGGACTATGCGCCGGGTGAGTTCGTTGTTCCGGACCAACTCGTTGACCGCACCTGGGGACGATCCGGTACCTTCTACGACGGTCCGCAGACGCATCACATCGCCTTTGCCGATCCCTACTGCCCGGACCTCAGGCAACGCGCCGCCGAAGCAGTGAAAGCTGTGGTTGGATCGGTCCATGAGAGCGGAACAACCGTTGTCGTGCAGGGACCGCGATTCTCCACAAGGGCCGAGAGCGCCTCCTACGCAGCAGCCGGATGGCACTTGCTCAACATGACGCAACTCCCAGAGGCCGCTCTGGCAAGAGAACTTGCAATTTGCTATGCCAACATCGCGGTAGTCACCGACTACGACGTCGGAGTCCCCGGCGACTTCGCGCCGGTCACTCATGATGAGGTCCTCGAGAAGTTCGGTCAGGCGCTGGCAACCCTTCGACGGATCCTCACCGTCCTAGCGCCGGCGGTGGCCGGAGACACACGGAAGAAGTGCGATTGCCGGGACGGAGTGCCGACATGACCCAAGCAGCCGAACGGAGCCAGATCAGGAGACTCCCCGAGCGAGGTTCCTACGACCGCGAGATCATCGATCAGATCATTGACGAGGCGCTGATCTGCCACATCGCGTTCGCGGATGAGGATGGGCGACCGGTTGCGATACCGACAATCCATGCGCGTGTTGGTGACACGATATACCTGCACGGATCGCCGGCTAGTCGCATGCTGAGGATCATCCCCGGTCAACAGGTCTCCGTTGCCGTCACCCACCTCGACGGTCTCGTGCTGGCGAAGTCCCACATGCACCATTCCATGAACTATCGATCGGTTGTCTGTTTCGGGACTGCGCGGAAGGTCTCCGACCCGGATGAGAAGACCGCAGCCTTCCGTGCCATCGTCGAGCACCTGATGGAGGGCCGCTGGGGCGGGGCACGCCAGCCCAGCGAGAAGGAGTTTCGGGCAACCAGCGTCGTGGCAATCGAGATTGAGGAAGCTTCAGCGAAGACCAGGAGTGGCCCCCCAGGCGACGATGAGGACGACCTCGATCTTCCATTCTGGGCCGGTGTCATCCCGATACGACTGACAGCCGATGCTCCGGTTTCGAATGGGTCCGACCCCCTTCCCGAGCACATTGCCGGGTGGTCGCCCGGCGCTTGAGGGGCCGCGCTTCGGATCGACGACCCCCTTCCCTCGATTCCTTCTTCGCGGTACGTTCGATCCGTGTACTGGTTTCGCCGACCGCCCTACTTCAGATGGGCTTCTGCCGTCGCACTGGTCCTCTTCGCCCTGTGGATGGATCTGAAAGGTCCGCCGGTTGAGTTGCGCCCTTTCGCGATCGATGACATCGAGGTTGGGGCCAAGATCGACCAGTCGAGCGTCGAATACCGAGAAGTGCCAGAGGGGATACTGCCCGAGGTAGCAACCCTGAGTTACGCGGCGATCTCAATCACGGCTGGGGAGCCACTCACTGCGACCGCGACCACGGACCGCGCTCCCCTGCCGGACGGCTGGTGGGCGATCGAGATCCCAACTCCCACCGGCGTGCTTCCCGGCACCGAATTGCGCTTGATCGACGACGAGTCCGGCACCGATGTTCCAGCCCTGGTCCTCAGCCTCGGATCGCAGAGCGAATCGGATGCCTGGTCGGAAGATCTCTCCATGGTGGCTATTCCCGCGGACCAGGCGGCATCCGTCGCCTCCGCCAAATCTCTCGGCACGCTGACGGTCCTCATCACTGCCTGGTAGGACGAAAATGAAGCGCTAGGCTCCGGGGCCGTGTTTGAAGCAATCTTGTGGGGGCTCGTCCAAGGTTTGACCGAGTTCCTACCCATTTCGTCGAGCGGCCACCTGGTGTTGGTGCCGGCGTTTCTCAATGTTGATCAACCCGACCTGGCGACGTCTGCGGTTCTTCACCTGGGGACGCTGGCCGCCGTCGTCGCCTATTACCGGCGGGACCTGGTCAAGTTGGCCCGATTCAGACGCGAC
>JBLYYS010000260.1:0-2989 GCA_048550235.1 Acidimicrobiia bacterium
GAAGCGTCGTTCCTGCCGGTAGAGCACCACCACCTGATGCGGTTTCGGATGGAGGCGATGCGCCCGGGGCATCGTGTCCGCGCTCTCAACGAGGAGCATCCGGATTACATGGACGAGGTGTTCGAGGAGGTTGTCGAATACGGTCCGATCACGGTTTCCGACCTCGCCGATCCTGGGAAACGCACTGGACCCTGGTGGGGATACGGTAGGGGAAAAATCGCGCTCGAGTGGTTGTTCGCCACCGGGAGGCTGGCAATCGCGGACCGCCGCAACTTCACTCGCTATTACGACCTTCCTGAGCGGGTGATCCCTGCAGAGGCGCTGGCTAATGATCCTCCGGGGAAGGAGGAGGCGCAGCGGCGTCTTCTGCTGTTGTCTGCACAGGCGACCGGAGTGGCGACTGCAGCCGACCTGGCCGACTACTACCGGATCCGAATGCCCGATGCCCGCCCCCGCCTGGCGGAGTTGGTCGCCTCGGGGGAGTTGGTTGAGGTCGGAGTTGAGGGATGGGACAAGCCTGCCTACATGCTTCCCGCTACTCCGGTTCCCCGCTCGAGTCCACAAACCAGGTCTCTGATCAGTCCGTTCGACTCACTGATCTGGTTTCGGGAACGTACCGAGCGTCTGTTCGGGTTTCACTACCGGATCGAGATATATGTGCCCGAGCCGAAGCGAGTTTTCGGGTACTACGTCTACCCGTTCCTGCTCGGTGACGAGCTTGTCGGTCGAGTCGACCTGAAGGCAGATCGAGCGGCGGGGAAGCTGCTCGTAAAGGGCTCATTCACTGAGGATGGGCACGATAGAGATCACGTCGCCGGGGAACTGGCAGATGAGCTGCACCTAATTGCCGGCTGGATCGGCCTCGACGAGGTAGCAGTTGCTGAGAACGGCGATCTCGCGGCCGCGCTCCGCAAACGAGTCTGAGGTGGAGCCGAGTTGCCGCGGCAACCTCATCACGCTCGCCGGCAATCGGTCGACTCGTTGGTGGGGACGCCCGACAGTACTTCAGAATGGGTACCTCGAGGCCGACTAGTGATAAGAACTACCAGTTGGTGAATAGACATGGACGCGACTGCGAGTCGAACTGGTTCCTCTACGTCGTGGGAGGCGAACGGTGACGCCTCACCGCGCCTGTCGCAGAAGGCGGCTATAGCGGAGCTGGGTGAACGCGCTCTACGCGGTTCGGATGTCGATGGGCTCATGCAGCTGGCTGTGGATCTCCTGTGTGATGTCCTCGAAGTCGACTATGCCAAGGTCCTGCATCAGCCTGCCGCCGGTGAGGCTCTGATCCTGGTGGCCGGCAGCGGATGGCAAGACCACATTCTGAGGGGTGAAACCACTGTCCCGGATAACCTCGAATCCCAGGCGGGATTCACGCTGGCGTCAACGGAACCCGTCTTCGTCGAGGATCTGGGGAACGAGACCCGATTCAAGGGACCTCAGCTTCTCCTTGACCACTCAGTGGTTTCTGGCGTGAGCGTGGTCATCCAGGGACGGGAGCGACCGTACGGAATCCTCGGTGTGCACAGCACCCGGTCGCTTCGCTTCACTGAGGGCGATGGTGATTTCCTCCGCTCCGTCGCCAACCTATTGGGAAGTGCCATTGAGAATCGTCGCGCCGTAGACGAGGCCGAGCAGAGTGCTCGGTACAAGACTGCTCTCGCCGAGTGTGCTCGGGCTCTTCTGGCCAGCTCGGGCGAAGGCAGGGTTCAGGAGGCTCTGGAATCCTTGTTCGTGGCGACCGAAGCCACATTCGTGTATGTCGAGCGCAATGTTGTGCACCCTGAGTTGGGGTTTTGCACGACGGTCGTCGCCGAAGCAGTGGACGATCAGGGGGAGGGTCTCGAGTACGAATCGGATCTCGAATACTGGGACATAGTTCCGTGGGATCGAATGCCGACAACTCGAGCGAGCCTGGAGACGGGAAGACCAATAGTGATCATTCCGGCGGAGCTGGAAGGTCCTGAATACGAGGTGTACGCGGCCGACCCGTATCCGGTGAAGTCTGAGGTAGAGGTCCCGATCTTCGTCAGCGGGGAGTGGGCCGGACTAATCGGGTTCTCGGACCAGGTGACGGTGCGGCAATGGACCGACTCCGATGTGTCGCTGTTGACCACCGCCGGCCGGCTGATTGGAGCCTTCTGGGAGCGCGAATCCGACCGGGAGCGGCTGGAGGAGTTGAACAGGGCCAAGGATGCATTTCTGGCCAGTGTCGCCCATGAACTTCGAACTCCGCTGACGGCAGTCGTGGGATTCGGCCAGGTCTTGCAGGAGGGGGCGGACTCGATGTCTTCTGAGGAGCGGACCGAACTGCTTGACGTGATGGTTGAACAGGGATCGGACCTCACAAACATCATCAGTGACTTGCTGGTGGCGGCCAGGGCCGACATCGGAGCCCTGGAGGTCGAGTCGGTTCCCGTCAACCTTCATCCTCAGGTCTTGCAGGTGCTGGATTCCATCGAGCAGGTGACCAAAACAAGTGTGACCGGCGAACAGGTCAGAGCTCTCGGCGACGCCGACAGGATCCGTCAGGTTCTTCGCAATCTCGTCTCCAATGCGGTCCGTTATGGGGGCGACCATGTCAGGGTTGAGGTTCTTGCCGACGGCACCGAAGCCTGTGTGCTCGTTTGCGACAGTGGAGCCCCGATACCGGAGGAGGACCGCGAACGCATCTTCGAGCCCTATCGACGTGCCCACAATGCCCCCGGACTCGTCGATTCTCTAGGCCTGGGACTGGCGATCTCCCGTCAGCTTGCCCGTCTCATGGGCGGTGACCTGACCTACCGGTACGAGAACGGCGAAAGCGTCTTCGAGTTGACACTTCCGATCAGTACGTGACCCACTGATCAACCGTCGAGGGTCTGCCGCCGCAGTTGCTGGCGGTAGGCAGCCAGCTTCTCCTCCAACCTCTCGTCGTCCAGCGCCAGGATTGCGACGGCCAGCAACGCCGCATTGGTGGCGCCGTCGATGGCAACGGTGGCAACCGGGA
>JBLYYS010000261.1:0-3501 GCA_048550235.1 Acidimicrobiia bacterium
ATCATGTTGATCGACTTGTGCTTGACCTGCTCCTTGGATTTGGCAGGGCACACGTCGACACAGACCCCACATCCGGTGCAATCGTCAGGCGCCACCTGAATGCTGAGGAGATTGCCGGGCATCTCCCTGCTGCGGAAGTCCTTCGACAGGAACGTGTCCGGCGCTCCCTCGAGGAAAGCAGGATCGAACACCTTCATCCGGATGGCGGCGTGAGGGCAGACGAGCGCGCACTTGGCGCAATCGATGCAGATGTCTGGATCCCAGATCGGAATGTCCTGAGCGATCGACCGCTTTTCGAATTGGGTAGTCCCGGTGGGGAACGTCCCATCCACCGGCATGGCCGAAACGGGCAGGAGATCACCTTTGCCTTCGATCATCATTGCGGTCACCCGCTGAACGAAGTCGGGGGCCACTTCCGGGACCGCCGGCGGGCGTAGGGAAGTGGAGGTAGCCGCGGCCGGCACCTCGACCTTCTCGAGAGCTGCGACTGCGGCGTCGACTGCGGCGAAGTTACGGTCGAGAACGGTCTGACCGAACTTGCCGTAGCTCTTCTCGATGGCTTCTTTGATCTCCCTGATCGCGTCCTCGGCCGGCAAGATTCCGGCCAGGTTGAAGAAGCATGTCTGGAGGACGGTATTGATGCGACCGCCCAGGCCAACGTCCTTTGCCACTTTTACACCGTCGACGACGTAGAAGGTGATGTTCTTGTCGATGAGCGCCTTCTGCGTTTCGAATGGAACCTTGTCCCACACCTCATCCGCCGGATAGGGGCTGTTGAGCAGGAAGGTGGCACCTTCTTGTGCGACTTCGAGGACAGCCATCTTCTCTAGGAAGTTGAACTGGTGGCACGCAACGAAGTTGGCTCGGGTGATCTCGTAGGTCGAAGTGATCGGGCGGGGCCCGAATCGCAGGTGCGATACCGTGATCGCACCAGACTTCTTCGAGTCGTACACGAAATGCCCCTGCGCATACAGGTCTGTGTTCTCACCAATGATCTTGACCGAGTTCTTATTGGCGCCGACGGTGCCGTCTGCGCCAAGTCCAAAGAACACCGCCCGCACAACATCGTCGGGTTCGGTGTTGAGATCCTCGTCGATATCGAGACTCAGATGAGTTACATCGTCGACGATTCCTACAGTGAAGTGAACCTTCGGTTCGGCTTTGGCGAGTTCGGCATACACAGCCGCAACCATCGAGGGAGTGAACTCCTTCGAGGACAATCCGTAGCGGCCACCGATGACCTTCGGGAAGCCCTCCCAGGCGACATTGCCTGCGGCCGTTTGCTCGGAGATAGCGGTGATCACGTCCTGATAGAGGGGCTCGCCGACCGCACCGGGCTCCTTTGTGCGGTCGAGCACCGCAATTGACTTCGTGGTGGCCGGCAGCGCCGCGATCATCGCCTCCGGAGAGAATGGCCGGTACAACCGCACCTTGAGGATCCCGACTTTCTCACCACGATCGTTCAGTGCCTGTACCGCCTCCTCGGCGGCGCCAATTCCCGAGCCCATCAAGATCACGACACGCTCGGCGTCGGGGGCGCCCACATAGTCGAAGAGGCGGTACCGGCGACCTGTGACATCGGCGAACCGATCCATCGTGGCCTGGACGATGTCGGGCACCGCGTCGTAGTAGAGGTTGCAGGCTTCACGCGCCTGGAAGAAGACATCCGGGTTCTGCGCAGTTCCACGAATCACCGGAGCATCCGGGTTGAGACGGCGAAGGCGGTGGGCTGCAACGAGTTCGTCGTCGATCATTTCCCTGATGTCGTCATCGCTCAATTCATCGATCTTGCCGACTTCGTGAGACGTCCGGAATCCATCGAAGAAGTGCAGGAAGGGAATCCGGCTTTGGAGGGTGGACGACTGAGCAATCAACGCCAGATCATGCGCCTCCTGCACCGACGATGACGCCAGCATCGCCCAACCGGTCGCACGCGTTGCCATGACATCGCTGTGATCGCCGAAGATCGACAGAGCGTGAGTGGCAAGGCTCCGGGCTGCCACATGGAGGACCGCCGGAAGTAGCTCGCCGGCGATCTTGTACATGTTCGGGATCTTGAGCAGCAGTCCTTGGGAGGCCGTGAAACTGGTGGCCAGTGCGCCGCCCTGTAGCGCTCCATGCAAAGAACCGGCGGCACCCGCCTCACTCTGCATCTCGACCACTTCTGGGATCGTCCCATAGATGTTCTTGCGGCCCTTGGCCGACCATTCGTCGGACAACTCACCCATCGGCGACGCCGGGGTGATGGGGTAAATGGCAATGACTTCGTTGGTCCTAAACGCAACGGAAGCGGCCGCTTCATTGCCGTCAACTGTGACGACGCGTCCCACTTCGGGTCCTTCCTGTCGTGATCAACTCACATCTTGGTACCCAACCTAGGGATCTGAGCAGGGACCGTCGGCAGTTACGCAGGGGTAATGGGCCATAAGAGAGCCATTGGCCATTAGCCGTTGGCCATTGGCATGGGTCAAACGACCCTTGTCACCAGTCGATTCCAGCGCGATGTTGAGGGTCGGATCCAAAGGAGGTATGCACATGCATGTGCTGGTCACCTACGGCACCAAGATGGGGGGAACCGCGGAGATCGCCAAGCGAATCGCCAACACGCTGACAGAAGAGCACTTCTCGGTAACGCTCAGATCTGCAAAGGACATCGAGCATCCCGAGGAGTTCGACGCGGTGGTACTCGGTAGTTCCATCTACGCATCGCGCTGGCGGAGGGACGCGATTGGCATACTCCGGCAACTCAGCCGCGCTGACTTCGCCCGCCCGATCTGGCTCTTCCACAGCGGACCGATCGGCGACGATCAGGCGGATGATCCGCAGCCCTTCCCGGCCAAGGTCGAGAGATTGGCAGCGAACCTCCACGTGATGGGCCGGACCACGTTCGGTGGTCGGCTCCCCGAGGAGGCATCCGGATACATCGCCCGCAGCATGGTGAAGCAAGGACGTGCCGGCGACTGGAGGGATTTCGGTCAAATCGAGGTGTGGGCGAAGGACATCGCGGCAGAACTCGGTCGGCAATAGGTCAGGTTCCGTGACAAAGGGAGGCGAAAGACCTGTCACTCGGCCACGCTTTTGGGAATATTGAAGCGTCAAGTATTCTGATCGAGTCATGACACGATGGCTGAACGACACCGAGCAGCGGGCCTGGCGTGCCCTCATCACCCTGATGATGGTTGAGTTGCCGAAACTCGAACCATCTTTCCGGGAGCACGACCTACTGCATGTCGAATACGGGCTGCTCGTCGCCCTCAGCGAAGCCCCCAACGACGCGTTGCGGATGAGTGAGCTCGCAGAGGCAGCCAACGTCTCGCAGAGCCGGCTCTCCCACCGGATGCGCCGCCTCGTGGAACGAGGTCTGATCGACCAGCGCCCGTGCACCGACGACGGGCGGGTCACCTACGCGGCGTTGACCGAAGCGGGCCGGTCGCTCATAGAAGAGGTCGCACCGCAACACGTGGAGGACGTTCGAGCAATCGTCTTCGATGCCCTGTCCGA
>JBLYYS010000262.1:0-3577 GCA_048550235.1 Acidimicrobiia bacterium
CATCTGCTCCTCCTCACGGTATGGCTGGCTCTTCACCTGTCCAGTCTGGCCCATTCGCCACCATCCGCCCGGGTTCCAGTCTGTCGCACGCCAGCCCAATCGCGACCACCATGCCATGAGCTGGGACCTCTCGGGCGTATCCACCCTGCGAGAGAGTGGCTCACGACTCACTGGTGGCACGAGTTTGGGTAGGGTCGTACTGGTGCACCGAGAAAGCGACCGAAGGCTATGAGCGGTGGGGAACGAGGCGGAGCCGAACTTGCTGCTCCTCTCCTGACGATCAAGCTAGTGCCACCAGTGCCGACGTCCCGATGGCTCCCCAGATCGGAAGTGGTGGAACGTCTGGTCAGCGCAGACGCGCCCGTCCTATTCATCACTGCGCCGGCGGGCTGGGGCAAGACGTCGCTACTGGCCGCATGGCTCGACGCCGAACAAGGACGGCGCCCGGCCGCGTACCTGCAACTCGAGGAAAGCGACGACACGGCACCGGTCTTCTGGACGTATGTGGTTGCTTCACTCCGCAGAGCCTGTCCAGAACTTGCCGCAGGCGCCGAGGAAGCGCTCCGGAGCGCGGACGTCGACCCGATGCGGGATGTGGTGCCCTCCTTGCTCAACGAGCTGACCGAAGCCGATTGCGACCTCCTGCTGGTTCTCGACGACTACCACTTGATCTCCCGCGAGGACATCCATAGTTCGGTTGGCTATCTCATCGATCACCTTCCGCCGCGAGTGCAACTGGCGATCGCCAGCCGAGCCGATCCCAGGCTGCCGCTCGGCCGCCTCAGGGCATCTGGGAACCTCATGGAACTCCGCGTCCATGACCTCGCTTTCTCGGCGACGGAGACGGCAGAGTTGCTCCGGCGTCGCTTCGGCGTGGATCTCGACGACGGTGCCGTGGAGCTACTCCGCCGCCGGACCGAAGGCTGGCCGGCCGCGATTCATCTCGCCGGCGTGTCGCTCCAGGACACGGAGGATCCCAACGGGTTCGTAGGCCGATTCGCCGGTGACGACCGCAACGTCGCCGACTACCTCATGAGCGAGGCCCTGGAGACGGTCTCGGATCAGGATCGCGAGTTCCTGCTGCGCACCTCGGTGCTCGATCAGCTGAACGGCCCGCTCTGCGACGAGGTGACGGGCGCCACTGATGGGGCGGCGATCCTTGACCGCTTAGAGCGAAGCGGGCTCTTCGTCATCCCACTCGACAACACGCGCCACTGGTATCGCTACCACCGCCTGTTCGGTGACTGGCTCGGCCACGAGCTACGCCGAACCGAACCGGAGAGCATCCCGGAGCTCCATCGAATGGCGGCGGCGTGGTACGCCAACAACGGTTCCCTCCAAGCTGCCGTCGACCATGCCATTGACGCAGGCGACCCTCCGCTTGCCGCCCGACTGATCGACCGGTACCTCCAGGACTGGGCGGCTGCCCACTGGTCGTTGGTCTGGCAGTGGTTCCAACAACTCCCCGACGATGCTATCCGCTCCTACCCAATGACTGCGGTGGCCAGGTTCAACGTGGCACTCGCCCGGGGCGACTTCGCCTCCAGCTCCCAATGGATAGAGGCGGCTGATGAGGCGCTCAATACCCTACCAACCGACATGCTGCCCATTGTCAAGACAACAGTGGCTCTTCACCGCGCCTACGGCGAGCTGGTCGCCGGCGGCGACGCTGAAGTCGCTCGGATCGCAGCCCTGGAGATCGCCGACCAGACCCGAGCCAGCCAACCCATCATCTTCGCCCAGGCAATCGGACTGGCCGGCCTGGCCACGTTCTGGACCACCGGACCGTACGAGTCCATTCCGCTGCTTCTCGAAGGCTCGAGGGCTCGGCGCCGTGAGTCGCTCCGCGACGGCGGCGTCACCGCCTTGCTCGCCTGCGCCTACGCCGAGGTGGGAGATTGGACCGCAGCCGAGGATGCTGCGGCCGACGCCCTGTCTCTCCCCCAACCAGACGCATGGGTCAACTACCCGGATCGGATGGCCGCGCACTACGCCCTCGGGATGACACTTCTCGCCCGTGGGGAGCGTGACGAAGCGGTCGCCCAGATCCGCACCGGCCGGGACATGGCCCGCACGTGGGTGGAACCGATTTTCATCGCCTACGGATGCCTGGCCCTCGCCGACGCGCTCACCGACTACGCCGAGAAGCGGGCCCTCGTCCGCGAGGCTCGCACGTTGATCGACGGCCCCCAGGGGCGAGGACGCATCACCGAACTCGTTGCCGCTGCAGAACGCAAGCTGGCGCTGCGGAGACCACACCAGGAAACGGCCGGCACCGTGCACGTCGAGCCGCTCACCGAGCGCGAACGCGACGTCCTGCACCTCCTCCGGAGTGACCTGTCGCTCCGGGAGATCGCCGGCGAGCTTTACATCTCACACAACACGATCAAGAGCTACACCCAATCGATCTACCGCAAACTCGGCGTCACGTCTCGGGCGGCCGCTCTCGAGACCGCCTCCGATATCGACGTGTTCTGAAGGGTCACCCGGGGCGGTTCGGTGGCAGGGCGATGGCATCCCACCCTGTGTCACCCGACACTCGAGACATGGAGCACGACCATCAGGACGGTGGCCCGGGCACCCGACGATTCCGGATCTGGGTCCAGGGCCGGCTGGACGAACGGTTCAGCGAAGGCCTCGCCGGGATCGAGCAGCGAGACGTGCCTGCGGGAACGATGCTGAGCGGAGTGCTGCTCGATCAGTCGCAGTTGCACAGCACTTTCGACCTTCTTCGCAGCTTGGGCATCGACGTGCTCCGATTCGAGGTTGACCCACCTCCCGCACTGAATAGCACCGACCTCGCTGATCGCGGCGCTGGTCATGACCAGGAGTGAGGACTGATGAACGTAGCGATCGTCTTCGACAGCAAGACCGGCACAACCAAGGCGGCGGCCGAGGCAATGGCAGAACGGGTCCGAGCGGGCGGGCATCTATGCACGGTCGGCTCGGTGCATGACTCTGATCCTGCCACTGTGAGCAGCGCCGAGGCGATCTGCGTCGGGAGTTGGTGCAAGGGCCTCTTCTTCGTGTTCCAGCATGCCACCGAAGCCACGATGGACTTCATCGATCGCCTCGACGGTCTCAAAGGCAAACCCGCCGCGGTGTTCTGCACCTACAAGACCGCCGCCGGCGGGATGCTGCCCAAGATGGCCACCCGGTTGGAGAGTCGCGGAGCCGCCGTCACCGGGTCGTTCAAGTCGCGGGGCCCGGTAGTCGCGGAAGGGTTCGACCACTGGGTGAAGAGCCTGGGGTAGGCGGTTCCATCCGTCGTCAGATCGAAAGGATCGAGTGATGTTCAATCGGATGCTGGTCATTGGTGCGACCGGCCTGTTGGGTAAGCCGGTCGTCGAGCGTCTCACGAACGCCGGTCACACGGTTCGGGTTCTCACACGCAACGCTGAGAAGGTGCAGACGATGTTTGGCAGCACCGTCGAGATCGCCGAGGGATCGGCGACGAGCATCGATGACGTCCGTGCCGCGATGGCGGAGTGCGACGTAGTACACATCAACCTGTCGCCGGACACTGAGTACACGGCTACCAGCCACGTCATCGAGCTGGCGGACGGCGACCTCGGAC
>JBLYYS010000263.1:0-4765 GCA_048550235.1 Acidimicrobiia bacterium
TCTCGATTAGGAACGGCAAGCTCAACGTCGTTACTCCTTCTACCGCCGGGCGAATCGTCGGCAGCCTTCAGAGCGGCGACACCCTGATCTGGTTGTCGCTGCCGGCAAGCGAACCCGCCTGAAACAGCACTCAGGTGCTTGCTCACTAGTCCTTTGGCGTCCCTTCAATTTGGATGGCGACGAGTTCAAGCGACCCGCCCGCGACGTCGATACATACATGTACGACGGCTGCCTGTTGCCATGCGCTTGATTGCGCAGACCGCACAGCTGTGGAGACCCGTGGAATGAGCAAGCACAACCGACGATGGGACGACCCCGATGGGCCGCCAGAAGGCGTCCTTCCGATGAGCAGCGCACTATCGCAGATCATCGGCCTACCAAGTCTTCTCAATAGATGGCTCCTGATCAGAGGGCCAATCGCCATCGTGGCCATCGTTCTCGGCAGCATTCTCGGAATCGTCCAAGATTGGGCCGGCGCTTTCGTGGTGGCGGCTCTCGGCATAGCCCTCCTGGTAGACGTCGGCCTGCGGAACTTCGGACATCTGACGTCACCGACCTCGGCCGTAGTCACGGATACCACCCTCATGAGCCTGGCGATCCTGGCCCTGTCCGCACCCACGACGGTTGTCGCCATGCCCTATAGCTACCTCGTTGCGACGACCTTCCTACTCGTTCCAGTCCGACAGGCAATCCCCCTTGTCGCATACCAGCTGGGCTGGATGTCATTGCTCCTCATGGGTCCGACCCTTGGCATGTGGGAACCGGAGCAGGGTCCCCGATCAATGATCGTCGCCTCCGCAATGGGTGTGATGTTCGTTCTCTCCCTCGTAGCCGTCTTCAGCAAAGCCGGTAGCGCGATAGGCGAGGTCAGAGACTCGTTGACCAGGCGGTTCCTATATGAGCAGGCTGTAGGCGCCTGTTCACGTGCGCTTCTTCAGGCAGAAGACGATGGCGCTCTCGATCGTGCACTTCAAATCCTCTTGCAGGGCACCGACTCTATGGCTGTCTTCGTCGAACGCAACGTGAGTAATCCTGAACTGGGCCCTTGTACGACCCTGGTCGCCGAGCAATTGAGGATTGGGGTCCCGCCCGATCCGGAAGACAAGTGGGAAATGGTTCCGTGGTCCAAGATGCCTTCGGCCTACGCGGCTTTGTCGGCGGGGCAACCATTCGCCTTCACCCTCGACGACCTGGAAGGTGCCGAGTATGAGCTCTACAGAGACTCCGAAGTCGCCTCGGAGCTCGACATTCCGATCGTCGTAAAGGGTGAATGGGTTGGGACGATCGGTTTCAATGATCTCGATATCGATCTGCACCGCCGTCAATCAGATGTAGACATGTTGCGGTCGGCTGCAGAAATGGTCGCCTGGTATTGGGAACGGCGTGACAGCCAACAGAACCTCGAGAAGGCAGTAACGGCTCTCGACCGCCGCCTCCACTACGAGGAAGCGCTTGCCGAATGCTCACGAGCTCTGCTCCTCAGTGAGCGCGAGGCGGCGGTTGAAGGTGCAATCGGCGCTTTGCTGGTTGCCACCGCGGCGGACGCCGTCTACGTCGATCGCAACTTCGAAGACCCAGATCAAGGGCTGTGTACCCGGATCGTGCATGAGGTCATTGCCGAAGGAGCCCCGCAGCCGAGCGAAGAGGATGCCTGGAACGGAGGTTCCTATGCCGACCTCCCAACGAGTTACGCGGCGCTGTCGGCCGGCCAACCCTCCTTGATCCACACCAAAGATCTAGCCGGTCGGGAACGTGAGATCTACGAAACAGACGGTGTTCTGTCCGAGTTGGACATCCCGATCAGATCGGGAGGATCCTGGGTTGGTTCCATCGCTTTCTCGAACTACCAGCGCGAGGGCAAGTGGGACGATCAGGACATCGCACTTCTGCAGACCGCCGCCGAGATGATCGGTGTCTTCTGGGAACGCAACGACAATCGGGGCGAACTCGAGGACGCGTTCGGTCGACTCGACCACCGCTTCAACCTGGAGCGAGCGCTTGCTCTGTCGGCACGAGCACTGTTGTCGGCAGCTGAAGACCCCGTCACGACAGCACTCGAGGAACTACTCGCTGCGACTGGGGCCGACTTCGTCTTCGTCGACGAGAACTTCAATGACCCCGAGCGCGGATTGTGTACCCGCATCATTCACTACGCGGAAGATCCCCACTCGCAACCTGTCGATGTCCCTGAGGAATGGTGGGGGGGCACGTACTCGGAGCTTCCTACTTCATACCAGGCGTTGTCCAAAGGCAATCCATCCATGGTTTTCACATCGGAACTGGAAGGCCGGGAACGTGAGGTTTATGAAAGCGACGGCTTGTTGTCGGAGCTCTGCATACCTATTTCGGTGAACGGAGAGTGGCGCGGCAGCATCGCTTTCACCGACTACCAAATCGAGAGACGGTGGAGAAGCGTCGACATCGAGTTTCTGCAAACTGCCGCCGAACTCATCGGTGCCTACTGGGCTCGGGAGGAGATCCGCACTCGCCTCGAAACGCTCGTCGACTCTCTCGACACCCGCGCACGCTATGAAGAGTCCCTGGCACGCTGTTCCCAGGAGCTCCTGGCCGACGATGCTGACTCCCTGACCCGCGCTCTTGGCCACCTACTCGAAGGGACCAAGGTCGATTACGTCTGGTTCGAAGAGAACTTCCAGGATCCCGCCGACGGATTCTCGGCACGGATCATCGGCGACGTCGAGACAGCTGACCCGGAGCGATGCGTACCGGCAGGTGGCTGGTACGGGGGCTCACACGCTAATACTCCGACAAGCTTTGAGCGCCTTTCCCGTGGGGAATGTTCGATCATCCAGATCGGAGATCTGTCCGGTCCGGAACACGAACTCTACGCGCGGGACGGCCTCCAATCGGAGCTGATGCTGCCGATCTACGTCTTCGGGGAATGGTTCGGCTCAATCGGCTTTGCCGACTACTACAAACGGCGCGCCTGGCAGAATCAGGATGTCCAGATTCTCCGAACCGGTGGACAAATGATCGGTTCGTATCTCGAGCGGCAACGTTCCATGGAACAACTCGAGCAACTCGTTCGCTCAAAGGACGAGTTCATCGCTTCGGTCAGTCA
Source organism: Acidimicrobiia bacterium (assembly GCA_048550235.1). Classification (GTDB taxonomy): domain Bacteria; phylum Actinomycetota; class Acidimicrobiia; order Spongiisociales; family JAHEDJ01; genus JAHEDJ01. Next base: position 3,083 of record JBLYYS010000263.1, read on the forward strand.
TGAGCTGCGGACTCCCCTCACATCTGTCTTGGGCTTCACGGAGGTCCTCCTCGGAGGCGACGAACTCGTCGACTCAGGCGAACGGAAAGAGATCCTGCAACTCATCGGACGCGAGGCTCAGGAGGTTTCATGGATCGTCGAAGACCTGCTGGCCTTCGCACGGGCCGATATCGGAACTCTGGCGGCAACGGCCTTGCCTGTATCTCCCTTCGAGCAATCGCAGGCAGTTCTCGCCGGACAACCCCTTGAGCTCGTCGAACGAGTCAGTGTCGCCGAGAGCCATCACCGCGCTCTTGCGGATCCCGGGAGGGTGCGGCAGATTATCCGGAATCTTCTCACCAACGCCTACCGATATGGTGGCCCCGAAGTGAGAGTATGGATCGAGGAGCGAGATGGGTTCACCGTGACTTACGTTGCGGACAACGGAGCCGGAATACCCGGAGACCAACGGGCCCTCATATTCGACGCCTACCACAGCGCCCACGAACGGGGCGGGCAACCTGGTTCCGTCGGACTCGGCCTCAACGTATCCAGGAAGCTGGCCCGAGTGATGGGTGGCGACCTGACCTACTCGTACGAGAACGGCCACAGTATCTTCTGTCTCTCGTTGCCACTGGCAGAGTTGCCGGTGCCGGCCATTATCTGAGCACCCATCCCGGCAATTGGCCGAACGGCCTTGCAACCGCTCCATTCGCCTCTGTCAATCTGCCGGAGACACGGATAGATTCAGCGGCATGACTGTTCTGGGCATCATTCTCATCGTCTACGGCCTCGCGGTAATCGGCATCACCTTCCTGAAGCCTCCGGCCATATGGAACATGAAGAAGATTCAAGGCTTTGTCAGCGCACTGACCGAGACCGGAACGGTCATCTTCTTCTACATCTGGGGAGTTGCCGCGCTGATCATCGGGATCGTTCTGCTCGTCTGACCACTCAGACCCACCCGGGTGGAATAGGCTGAACACATGTCCACGCGGCAGGAGATTCCGCCGGCCGTTGTGATAGCCACCGGCTATCTAGCCGGTTCAATTCCGTTCTCAAACATCATTGCCCGGACTGTCCGCGGCGTTGACCTCCGTAGTGTCGGCACCGGGACCGTGTCCGGCAGCGGACTCTTCTATGAGGCCGGGCTCAAACCGCTTCTCATCGGCGGGATCCTCGATGTCGCCAAAGGATCTGTCGGCCCTCTGCTCGCCGGAAAGGATCGCCCCGATCTCGCCGCCGCCGCCGGTGGAGCGGCGGTCGTCGGCCACAACTGGTCAATCTTTCTAAAAGGCGCGGGTGGTCGCGGGATATCGCCATCGATGGGCGCGCTCGCTGTGAACGGTTGGCAGGGAAGTCTCATCCTGTTGGCCGGCGTCGCATTGGGTCGTTCAATTCGCCTGACCTCTGTCGGAGCACTGGCGTCGTATCTCGGCCTCATACCGGCGATGCGGACCATGGCCGGGCGGGACAAGTCGCTGGCAGCAGGCGCCGTGGTCATTCCGATGCTCGTGAAGAGGATGGCGGGCAACGCGCCGGCACCCTCCGGTGCGCGAATCCAGACAACTCTCACGCGGCTCATCTTCGACCAAGACACCGCACCCTCGCGCGCGTGGAGGGATCGAAAGCCGGGAGCGAGTTGATGTCGAACGTCGCCGTCATCACCGACAGCGTTGCGACTCTGCCGCCGCAACTCGCTCA
>JBLYYS010000264.1:0-7780 GCA_048550235.1 Acidimicrobiia bacterium
GAGTACCTGCTCTCCGCCATGGACGACTGGGCCAGCAACACGGTCGTCGGTAGCCTCACCCACGGTGTGGTCGCCAACGACTCCTGGAAGTCGGAAATCGACACAGCGCTCGGCCTCTTCCTGGTCGACGGCGATGTCGCCGCCTTCCAGACAGCTCTGGTCGCAGCCCAGGTAGCGTCCGGCTAGGTTCCTGTTCACGTCCTATTAGTGACGGTCGGTCCCCTTTCATGGGGGACCGACCGTTTCCCTACCTAGGAGAAGTAGATGGCGGTCACTACCGCTGAGACCAAGGCGCCGGCGACGAAAAGCAGGCCCCGGTTCTTCACCTTGCAGAACTGGTGGGGGTTTCTGTGGGTGTTGCCCTCTCTGGTGGCCGTCATGCTGTTCGTCTACGGATTCATCGGCTGGACGGCGCGAGTGTCCGTCAGCGCCTGGAAAGGCCTGGAGGCCGATTACACCTACGTCGGTCTCGACAACTTCCAGGGTCTCGCTGCCGATCCTCGCTTCGATATCGACATCCAGAACACGGCCATCTTCACCGTTGTCTTCGTTCTGGGTTGTCTCGCAATCGGCCTTGGGCTGGCGATCCTTCTCGACAAGGGCATCCGGGCCGAAGGCTTCTTCCGTAGTCTGTTCTTGTTTCCGATGGCGATTTCCTTCATCGTCACCGGCGTCGTCTGGCGCTGGTTGATGAACCCTGCTCAAGGCGACAGGCTCAGCGGCCTCAATCTGATCTTTGACAAGCTCGGACTCGACTTTCTCATCAACCAGTGGCACGGAACACCTACTTGGGGCATCGCTGCGGTCGCGATACCCGCCGTGTGGCAGATGTCCGGATACACGATGGCGCTTTACCTCGCCGGCCTGCGCGCCGTGCCCGAATCTCTGCGAGAGGCCGCCCGAGTCGACGGCGCCTCGGAACTCCAGGTCTACCGCAAAGTCGTGATGAAGCTGATCCGACCGGTGACCCTCAGCGCCATCATCATCCTCGGCCACATCTCCCTCAAAGTCTTCGATTTGATTGTCGCCATGGCGGGCAAGCAAGTTGCTCTCGATGTGCCTTCCATCTACATGTGGACGACCACGTTCGACGGTTTGTTCTACGGACGGGGCGCCTCCATTGGGATTGTCTTGCTGCTGTCGGTGGCCGTACTGGTGGTCCCGTACCTGTGGTACACGCTGCGACAGGAAAGGGACGTATGACCGCCCTCTCCACCCCCAGAAGCACGAGCAGAGCATGGGTGTACATACCGCTGACGATGATGGCGTTGTTCTACCTCGTCCCGATGTTCGTGATGCTGAACACCGGGTTCAAGAGCTTCGACGAAGTCAGCCTGCGCACAATGTGGAATCTCCCTGCCGGCCTGTCATTCGACAACTTCCGGGCCGCCTGGGAGGCGCTGCGCCCGAACCTATGGAACTCCGTCATGATCGTCGTTCCCGCCGCCACTATCTCTTCGATCCTCGGGTCCATCAACGGATTCGTGTTGGCGAAATGGAAGTTCAAGGGAGCCAACGTCATCTTCCCCATCCTCTTGTTCGGAATGTTCATCCCCTACCAAGCGGTACTCATTCCGTTGGTGTCCTTCATGTCGAATATCGGACTCGCCGGCGGCACTTGGGGATTGGTCATGGTGCACGTCATCTACGGGATTCCGATCACAACGCTGATCTTCCGTAACTACTACGCAACCATCCCCGAGACGTTGATCGAGGCCGCCAAGATCGACGGCGCCGGGATTTTCGGCACCTACACCCGGATCATGCTCCCGCTGGCCATCCCGAGTTTTGTTGTGGTCTACATCTGGCAGTTCACCTCAGCCTGGAATGACTTCCTCTTCGCGGTTGTCCTGACCGATACCGAACACTGGCCGGTCACGGTGGCGCTCAACAACCTGGCCGGGAGCCAGATCATCGCCTGGAACATCCAGATGGCCGCCTCCTTCCTGGCAGCTGTTCCCACACTCCTGATCTACATCTTCCTCGGCCGCTACTTCTTGCGCGGCATGATGTCGGGTGCGCTCAAGGAGTAGCTGAGGTTGGCCAGAAATGTCCGGCGATATCGGCAACAATCGAACAGCCGGCGACCAACTAGGTGATCCTTGACCTCTAGAATTCTCTCGACCTCAGACGGCACCAATCGCCAATCATTCTCCGCCGGCGACTGGGGACTCTTCTGGTCTATCAGTGTTATCTGGGGTGCGTCGTTTCTGCTGATGGATATCGGCCTCGACGCTTTCCAGCCCGGCCTGGTCACACTCCTGCGGGTAGGGCTCGGTGCCGCGGTCTTGTGGCTCTTCCCCAAAGCTCGCTCTCCTATCAACAGAGCCGATTGGCCGCGTTTGATCGCCCTTTCCGTCATCTGGGTCGCGATCCCATTCAGCCTCTTTCCAATCGCCCAGCAGTGGATCAACTCGGCCGTGGCAGGAATGCTCAACGGAGCCGTTCCGATCTTTGCCGCCGCGATTGGCTCCTTGATGCTCCGCAGGCTTCCCCGCGGTATGCAACTGGCGGGTATTGCCGTCGGCTTCCTCGGTGTCGTTGCCATTGCCTCACCATCGCTCAGTGAAGGCAGTTCGGAGGCCCTCGGTGTGGGGCTCGTGGTACTCGCCGCCGTTTGCTACGGTCTCGCAATCACGATCGCCACTCCGATCCAGCAGCGATACGGATCACTCCCGGTCATGGCTCGCATGCTCGGCCTGGCATCGCTCTGGACGGCTCCACTCGGAGTATGGGACGCGCTCGATTCGAGCTGGAGGTGGGACTCATTCATCTCCGTCGCCGTTGCAGGATTCGTTGGCACCGGCTTGGCCTTCGTCATCATGGGAACACTGACCGGCCGGGTCGGCGGCACTCGGGCATCGATCATCACCTATGTGATCCCGGTTGTCGCTCTCGGGCTCGGCGTGGTATTCCGCGGCGACGTCGTGGGAGTGATCTCAGTAGTCGGAGTCGGCCTCGTGATCATCGGAGCGCTGCTGGCATCACGACGCGAGGTGTGAGTGACGCTGCGCGTTAGCCATTAGCCTCGGCCGCTAGCTGGCCGCCTTCAGCACATCGTCGATGCGGCCGAGGAGATTGTCCCTCGACTCCAGGCGGCGTCTCTTCTGCGCTTCGATGAACCGGCGGTGAACCTCAATAACCGGCCATTCGGCTTCGCGATCGAGAGCGCCGATCGTCCGCTCACCGATTTCGATTGAGAGTTCTGGCGCTTCTCGCATCCTTCTTCTCCCCATGTGGTTACATCTGTTCAGTCGGCATGACCCGGGAGTCGCTGAAGTGACGTCTTTCAACAACCCAACCGAGCGAGTCGTCCCGGTCGATCACGTCATCAACGAAACCGACCCAAACGAACCGGACTCGAAACGACGGGGCCGTGTCATCGTCGGAGCACTCGGAGGGTTGGCCATCGGCCTGCTGCTGGCCACCGGAGCACAACAGAACTCCCCCGATCCAGAGGCGGCGCCTTCGACCATCACCGCCCCCGCCGCGGTGCCGACCGTCCCAACCACCACCACCGTTCTGGCGCCTTCCCGACTGGACATCCTCGTCGACGGCTACGAGGGCACGCTGTTCCTCGCCGGCGCAGTCAACCAGCAGGGCAAGCTGTGGCGGTGGGAATCAAGAACAGGCACACCCCTGGAGCTCGATGTTCCCAACACCATGACTGGCGGCCGTTTCAACGCATCCGGAGTTCGAGTCGGCATCCTGACAAGGAGCGGCGTTTCACCTCTGGGAGTTCTCTGGGTGGGGATTCCCGGGAGTCAGGAACCCCTGGCAGTTGACGTGGCGACGTGGTCCTGGCATGCGGATGACCCAGCGCAGCTGGCGTGGATCGAGGTCACGAATCTCAATGTAGAGCCGGAACTGAGCCTGAAGACGGCAACACTCCCCACCGGAACTCAAGTCGTGGCGCCGCTTGTAGAGGGGGGAGAGATCCTGCTCTACGACGACAGCGGGATCGTGATCGAAAGCCTGGATGAGACCGGGTTCAACATCTTCACCGTCGACCTCGAGGACGGGTCGGAGCTGGCCAGGGTTCCCGGTCGATTCTTGGGACAGATTCCGAGCGGTGACTTACTTGTGTCCCAATCAGGCGAAATGATGCGTGTGTCGCGCGACCTCACAATGATCGAACCACTTGAGTTCCCGAGCGAGAAACGAATGGCCGAGGTTGTGGCATCTCCGGTCGATCAGCGCTGGGTCACCTGGGAAATCGAAGAGACCACGGGAGTAGCAGCACCGGCACAACTGTGGATCGTCGACGGAGAGCAAGTGGTGTTTGAGACAACACTGCCGTCAGCCCTGAGAGCGGTCGGCTGGTCTCACGACGGTCGATGGCTGGTGGCAACGGTCGGAGAACCGTCCCCGCTATCCGGTTTCTCTACCGGAGAACTCTGGTTCATCGATACCACCGACTGGTCCATGCACGCAGTCGACGCTCCCGGGTTCATATTCGACGTCGCCGCGGTGCCGTAGCGATCCGAACCTCGAGTTGCGGGTTTCTTGCTGCTAGCTGATAGCTGAAGGCTTCAAGAGCTTTCAGCTCGAAAAGGCCACCGCCATCGGCCCTGCCCAGCGCATGGCCACCGACATGTAATGAGAGGTGGCGGTTTCCCAATCGTTCGAAGCCAGGGCAGTGATGGATTCCCAAACGTCAGATGAGGACTCATCGAGGAGGAGGTCGCCTTCCTCGAACAGGCCGGCGACGGACCCGTAGTCCAGTTCGACGAGAGAGTCCACAGGATGCTCACCGATCCAATCTGCGAGTTCCTGTACTTCAGAAAGCACACCCTCCCCCATCTGGGATTCGCGCAAAACACCGATAGCTTCGGCCAGGCGTCCCGCCGCGTCACCCTGCAACGTTCGGTAGCGAATCGACCGCCGGCCTTCTACCTCGATCAGCTCACGATCGGTCGGATCGAAGACCGCAAACCAGCGAAGGGGAACGTGCCACGCCGACGTCAGGATGTATGACCGAGCGAGTGGTTGGCGATATATGGTCTCGAGCTGCTCGGCTGCTTTGTGAGCTACTTGCTCTGGGACGAGTAACTCGCCGCCGATGCCGGCATAGGCGCTCCGAAACGCCAGCAAACCTTCCATCGCTCTCAGAAGCGGCCGACGAGGACAGCCGTAACGACGGCCCTGATGCTCGGCCGTCAGAATGTCATCTCGCAATGACCCTCTGACCAAGCCCACCTCGACGGTTGCTGCGAGAGGCGTAGTCGTTTCCCCCCCTGCTTCAGGCAAGTCAAGGCCCTCTTCGCGCAGAGCGTCGACCGGTAGGTAAATGCGGAGATAGGCGCTCGCAGTCATGGGGCCACATGGTAGGCACAGTCCTGACGAACGCCTGAGGGCCCCAGTACCGGTGCGCCGTTAGAATGCAAGAGAAATTCCATCGAGTGAAGGGATGCGCGCCTATGGGCGTATTCGACCTAGCCGAGCAATCCGGTCATGAGCAGGTGTTGTACGGCTACGACGAGTGTTCCGGTCTCAAGACCATCATCGCGATCCACTCCACTGCTCTCGGGCCCGCCCTCGGCGGGCTTCGCTTTTACCCCTACGAAAGCGAGCAGGACGCGCTGGTCGATGTTCTGAGATTGTCGAAGGGCATGAGTTACAAGGCTGCGGCAGCCGGACTAGATCTAGGTGGCGGCAAGGCCGTGATCATCGGCGATTCGTTCACCGACAAATCCGAGCGCCTGTTCCGCGCCTACGGGCGGATCGTCGATTCGCTCCGGGGCCGCTACATCACCGCCGAGGATGTCGGAACCACCGCCAAGGACATGGAACTCATCCGCCGCGAGACCGTGTGGGCAATGGGAATTCCGGTGCCGGAAGGAGGGTCCGGGGATCCGTCACCGGCGACGGCCAGAGGTCTATTCGCCGGCCTCACCGCCACCTCAGAGTTCGTCTGGAACACACCGGATCTTGCAGGCCGCCGGGTCGCCATACAGGGTGTCGGCAAAGTCGGCTACTACTACGTAGAGCATCTGGTCAACGCCGGCTGCGAGGTGATCGTGGCCGACACGTACGGGCCTGCAATCGACCGTGTGGTTGAGGACTTCGGCGTAAAGGCCGTTGAACCCGAGGAGATCTTGTTCGTCGATTGCGACGTCCTCTCGCCGTGCGCACTGGGAGCGTCATTGACCGAGGAAACGATCCCCAGGTTGTCCACCCAGGTGATAGCCGGAGCCGCCAACAACCAGCTCGCCACCGACGAGGACGCCGACCGGCTGGCGGAGCGGGGAATCTTGTATGCCCCCGACTTCGTGGTCAACGCCGGCGGTCTCATCAACGTGTTCGAGGAGAAGCGCGGCTACGAGGAGACTCGGGCCATGCATCACGTGGACAGCATCCACGACGCCACGAAGCGTATCCTCGAAAAGGCCCGTGACGATGACATCAATCCACATGTGGCGGCCGTCAACGTCGCCGAGGATCGGATGAAGACAATCGGCGATTTGCGGCGGTTCCGTCGACACGGCGACGACCGCAACTAGGAGAGATACGTGGAGCTGGAAGTAGGGGAGATCAAAGACAGCCATCTCGAACTCGGTTTGAGTGACGATCAGGTCCTCGACCTGTACCGCAAGATGCTGTTGACCCGCATCGTTGACGATCGGACGTGGGCGCTCAACCGCCAGGGGAGGGCACCGTTCGTCGTGTCCTCATCCGGTCACGAGGCCGCCCAGGTCGCCTCCGCGTTTGCGCTGGATCCGACCATCGACTGGTGCCTCCCCTACTACCGGGACATCGGCGTTGCCCTCGCCTGGGGATTCACTCCCTACGACTACTTCATGACCGTGTTCAGCCGGGCGGATGACGTCACCAGCGGCGGCCGGCAGATGCCCGGCCATTGGTCCGATCCGGCTCGCAACGTGTTCAGCCATTCTTCGGCGATCGCAACCCAGTACCCGCACGCAGCAGGAATCGCCTACGGCTTGAAGATGGACGAAACGGGCGGAGTTGCTGTCGTCTACGGCGGCGAGGGCTCGACTTCTGAGGGCGACTGGCACGAAATGATGAACTTTGCCGGCGCGCGCCGCCTGCCTTTGATAGTCGTCATCGAGAACAACCAGTATGCGATCTCGGTACCGGAAGCGGAAGAGATCGGTGGCGCTATTGCCGACCGGGCTATTGGATACGGTTTCCACGGCATGTTGATCGACGGCAACGACGCCCTCTCGGTTTACGGCGCCACGAAGGCGGCCGCCGACCGAGCCAGAGCGGGCGATGGCCCGAGCTTGATCGAAGCGCGCACATATCGGTATTACGCCCACACATCTGACGACGACGACAAGCTGTACCGGAGTCGCGAGGAAGTGGAGCAATGGCGCCGACGCGATCCTCTCATCCTCTTGAAGCAATACCTCATTGAGGCCCGGTTGCTGCCGGAAGTGGTTGAAGAGGACATGCAACAGGAACTCCGCGCGCGGGTGGCCGACGCAGTCGAGCGGGCAGAAGCGGAACCGTACAGCGAGGATGCGATCGGGAAGGTCTACGCCAACCCGATCACACCGACCGTAGCGGCTACCGAACCAGAGCAAGAGCCGTCCGGTGAAGAGGTCAACATGATCCAGGCGGTCAACATGACCTTGCACGAGATCATGGGTGCGCATCCTGAAGCTGTCGTGTTCGGAGAGGATGTGGCGGACCCGAAGGGCGGAGTCTTCAAAGCCACGCAGGGTCTGACCGACGCCTTCGGGGCGGATCGCTGTTTCAACTCGCCGCTGGCTGAATCGCTCATCATCGGCACCGGCATCGGGTTGGCGGCCAC
>JBLYYS010000265.1:0-4372 GCA_048550235.1 Acidimicrobiia bacterium
CGAGATAACGGTCGAGAAGTCCTTCCACCGCGCCATGATCGACAACCCACCATGGCTCTGCAAACGATCGGCCGGATTCCTGTCCGACAGGACATGAGGCGTCCAATCGACAATCCCGGAGCGTAACCGCCATGCGGCCTACGCTGGCGTCATGAGAATGTCCCGAACGGATCGGCGTGAGCGGATTCGTTATGTGATCTTTGAGCACGATACGCCCGCGGCCAAGGCGTTCGATATTGCGTTGCTGATCGTTATCGTCTTCAGCGTCCTCCTGGTAATGCTCGAAAGCGTCGACGAGTTCAACGAGCGCTATGCCACCCAGCTGCTGGTATTGGAGTGGATAGTCACAATCCTCTTCACAATCGAGTACGTCGCCCGACTCGTCACCGTCGAACAACCCGCCCGCTACGCCCGGAGCTTCTTTGGAGTCATCGACCTGCTGGCGATCTTGCCGGTATATGTGAGCCTCTTCATCCCCGGAGCACAGTCGCTGCTCGTAATCCGATCCCTACGACTTCTGCGAGTCTTCCGGGTATTCAAAATGGCACATTGGCTCAGCGAAGCCAATTATCTGGTCAGGGCAATCCGATCAAGCTCGCGCAAGATAGTTGTTTTTCTGATCGTCGTCGTCCTGTTGAATGTGATCGTCGGCTCCACCATGTATTTGATCGAGGGCCCGGAGCATGGGTTCGATTCGATGTTCCGGGGCGTGTACTGGTCCATAGTGACCATGAGCACCGTCGGCTTCGGTGACATCGCTCCGTCAACCGCCCTAGGCCAGGTCCTAGCGGCGATGCTGATGATCGTTGGTTACAGCGTCATCGCGGTACCGACGGGCATCGTCTCGGCGGAGGTGGCCGCTCGAAATCAGCGCGAAACCTCCTGTCGGGGTTGCGGATCGGCTGTGCACTCCGGCACCGCCCGCTTCTGTGACGCCTGCGGGTTCGTTCTAGACCGGTAGGGAAGAGGGGCGACGGGTTGCCGCCCCTCTCTGTTTCAGCTTGCTGGTTCTAGATCCAACGCCAAAACGATGAACTGCGTGAACTGTCCTGCGTTGAAATTGTTATCACTGACGATGACGAGTGTTTTCCGACCATCCGCGAGATCGGGCCCGAAGGTCATTCCTTCGATGTTGTCGATTGGGATACCGAGATCGTCGAAAGCAAACACCTGACGTTTGTCGACGGGATCAACAGGTACCGGGGTGCCGGATTCGTAGAGCGCGTCCAGATGTAGGACGTCGGTCGCCGCGGCCGTCGAAATCTCGTTGATGATCACAACATTGCCGGTCCCGCCCCCGAGAACTCCACCAACCGAGAACGAACGCTCCATCACGAGCATTGTTCCGACGTTGTCGATGGGCATTACTTCTACTATCCCGTTGACGCCGAATATGGCACTGGGCTCTGCCCACGGTGCCACCTCATACACGTACTCGGCAACCGGCTCCCTTTGAGCGATATCGAACACAAGGATCCTGGCAAGGCTCCCGTTGGTGAACGTCGCCGCCGGCCCATCTTGGAATAGTGCCGCTTCTCCAGCCGTGACCAGAAGGCGGCCGTCGGGCGTGATGTTGAGGCTCTCGAATCCAAGATTGAAGCGCACACCCCAATCCACCCCGTTGGGCAGATACTTGGCGGGTATCGGCAGGTCAGCCGTCATACGCCCTTGCGTGTTGTACCGCCTGATGAATGGATCGATGATCGGGTCGGCAAAGATGTTCCCCTCAGACGAGAAGTAGAAGAACCCTTCACGTGCCAACGTGAATCCTTCTGGATCCAGGCCACCAGGTGCAAAAGTGGTCTTCTTGTCCTCGAAGAGGGTGGCGACGTCGACAAAGGCGACGCCATCGTCTTCGAGGGCGCCGCTGGTGAGGTCCATCTCTACGCTGTAATACCGGACCGGATCGCCGGTCGGTCGATTGCCCTGGTCATCCGAAACGACGTGATAGACGTTCCGGCCGGAATCAAAGGTGATACTCGATAATCCACCGATTTCAGTTCCGGCGAACTGAGTGCCCGTCGGTATGGTCACCTCTCCTAGAAACTCAACGTCGGCCACGGTCAACGCCGCGTCGCCACCCGGCGCCGAGACGGCCGCGCCGGGAATCAACAACAGGACCGAGACCGCCAGCGTCAACACGATGCCGACGCGATTGCGTGCTGGTAGTTTCATCAAACTCCTCCTAGCCCACTGTCCTACGCTTCCGAACCTACCCCAGTGATATCGGAAGAGGCGGTCGAAGTCGGACTCTCGATCGGCTAGGTCTTGATGTAACTCTCCTACGGCCTTCTACATCGGAACGGGCAGCAGTTCGTAGATGTCGATTGCGTAATCGCCCTTGCCTTCACTCAGGTAGGGGTGACCGTCGGCCAGGCCTCTCGCTTCATCCATGGACCCTGCCTCGACGATCGAGTAGCCCGTTAGAGACGACGCTGTCCCGTCGCTTCCATCGTCGACGATCGAGGACCCCGGCCCGAACGGCGTCCCAATATCGCTGAGAGCCGAGCCGACCTTCTGCATCCAAGCGCCCCATTTGGCCATGACGGCATTGGCTTCTTCCTCCGACATGTCCGCCATGTCTGTCGCTTCGCCCTTGTATAGGAGCATGTAGCGTGACATCGAGTGGTCCTCCCTCTATCTCGACTGATCACATTGTAGGTGCAGATCAGAGATAGCTCATGGTAGATACTGGGAGGTCGTTGAAGGGCGGCAACGCCGGGGGAGAGGCCTGCAACTACGACGATTCAAGCCAGATGGCCAACAGTCCAAACTTCCTCAGACTCGAGCACAGCGTCCGGTGTGTCGAGCAAGAGATCGGCGATCTCTTGCCCAACCAATTCCGGCGAGCTGACCTTGCCTTCCGCCTGGAGACGGAGATAGGTCTCGGCTGCCTCGGTCCGGCTTCCGAGAACCAGGTCCAGAAGCTGTGTGTCGACGGCACCTGGGAAGACCCGGAGGACTCGGGCGTTCGGGAATTCCTGACGGGCAGACCGTGCCGACATCTGGGCGGCGGACTTGACGATTGAGTAAGCAGACCAGCCGTGCCGTGGAGTCGTGGCCGAATAGGAGTCGATGAAGACCATCCTCTCAACCCGAGAGGAACTGGCCAAAGCGGCCGTCAAGGCGATTGGCGCCGCTACATGTACAGCCAAGTGACCGAGTAGCACTTCCGGTGTCAGATCCGCCCAGGGAACCAGGTCGACCAGGGAACCCGCTGAGTGAACGATCGACCGTATTGGCTTGGAGTCACACGCCTCGACAATCTCTCCGATGCCCCGTTCGGTAGTGATGTCCGTTGGTAACGGTTGAACTCGCTCGGGCGCCGACGCAGCCAGCTCTTCGAGTAGGTGGGCCCTGCGGGCAACGGCGATGACCGTTTCCCCCCGGGCTACGAGCCCGCGGGCGATGCCCATTCCAATTCCGGAGCTGGCACCGGTGACCACGTGCATCTGAGTTCCGCCCCTCGAGCTGATCCTGGGTTCTGCATGCATTCTCGCGCGACCACCGCACAGCGGTAGCGCGCTACCGTGCTGACGACGTCGACGAAACGTACGAATGCCCTGGAAAATCGCTTTCATAGGCTCTCATTCGGTGAGGAAGACCAATGCCGTGCATTCATTTGCCGGCGCAGTTGGGCGAAGTGGGCGGAGCGTCGAGGTCGGCCGCGAAGTCATAAGGTTCAATCCCCTCGGCCTCAATGAAGGTGCCACGCCGGAAGCTCAGCTCTGGGTGATCATGGCTCAGATCCAGCAAGAGTTGGAACTGCGTAACCGAGCCGAAATGCTGGTTACCGATCGTGCGGTTATCGACAACTTCGCCTACCTCTTGCGAACTACCGGGGGAGAGGACCCGTTTTCCGTCCGACCTCTGGTTCGCCGGTGGTGCGAAACGTATGACATGTTCGTACGGCTTCTCCCCGACGTTCCCCTCAAAGTCGACGGAGTGCGAAGCACCAATACCCGCTTCCGGAACGAGATCGAGCAGATTCTGGACACCATTCTTCCGTCTTTCATTCCGAAGGATCGGCTCATCACGGTGCGAGCATCCGAGATCACCGAGCGGTTTGATTGGGGCAGCCTGATCGAACGTCTGGTCGGACTGCCCGAGGAAGCCGAAAACGTCGTGGCGCAACCGGTAACGCTCATTCCGACTCTCTGGGACTAACTGTGAGTTTGGACTTCACCTTTCGGGGGGAGCTCTTCCAGACCGCCGAGACCGCCAACGGCGCGTGGGTGTTCGTCGCGCTTCCAACCGACCGTGCGGACGAGATCCTCGAGTTGGAGACAAGGCGGTCCGGGTTCGGGTCGGTGCGGGTGACCGCTCGCATTGGTTCCAGCGAGTGGCAGACCTCCATCTTTCCAAGCAAGGA